>NZ_SMSG01000005.1:300000-398115 GCF_004382795.1 Cumulibacter soli
ATCGCGCGGCCGAGGTCGCCGCTGCGTAACCACCCATCGGCGGTGTAGTTCTGCTCCATCTGATGCGGCTGTCCGAGGTAGGCGTCGACGGCCTGCGGACCTTTGAACTGGACCTCGCCCTCCGAACCGTCGGTGATTACCCGCTCGCCGTCGGCGATCCGGTAGTTCAGTGAGTCGACCGTCAACCGGCCGCCTGGTTCCCACCGCTCGGGCGCAGCGATCTCTGGGCCGGACACGGTCAACAGCGCGAAGGTTTCCGACGAACCGTACAGACCAGTCACATGCGCCCCGGCCTGCTCCTCCAGCATCTGGGCCAACGAGCGAGACGAGCCTTGGAAGTCAGCCATGCCGACCCATTTCAGGTTGGACAGGTCCTGCCCCCGACCCACCTCGACCACCCGCGTCATCATGTCGTCGCCGAACGCGAGATGAGTGATGCCATCGGCGCCGACGCGGCGGACCACTTCGGCGGGATCGAAGGACGGATGCAGCACGATCGTGCCGCCGGCGGCCAACATCCCGAACGCGCCGACAAAACCGAACGTCCCGGAGAAGGGCAACGCCGCCAACAGGCGATCGCCCGGACCGGCCATCATCGCGCGGCCAGCAGCCTGGATCATCTCCAACGTCGCCGCCTGCTTATGCGCCGCCAGCTTCGGCAAACCGGTCGACCCGGACGTTGTGACGGCCAGATACAACTGGTCTGTTGTCGGCTCAGATAACTCGTCAGGCCCGAGCGGCTGGGTGTCGGCCGAAGGGAGCCACACTCCGCCGCCCACGTCGTACGACGCGGAATCGGCGACGTCGGCGTCGCCAGGGGAGGTCAGCGGTACCACCGCCGGCGCGCGCCAGCCATCCGTGCTCGCCGCTGCGGCCGCCGCTTCACGAAGCCGATTGATGAGATCGAGCCCGACGAATCCGTCCGCGATCGCGACCACCTTCGGCCGCGCGAGCGTCAGTACGTGCGTCACCTCGTGCACGTTATAGCGGGTGTTCACGCCGATGACATGGCCGCCGAGCGACCCGACAGCCAGCTGCCACGCCAGTGCCGACGACCAGTTCGGTAGCCAGATGGCGGCGCAGTCGCCTTCACCGAAACCCTGGTCGTGCAGATCGCGGCGTAGGCGCAGCGCCAGAGACATCAGCGCGGCGCGGTCGATCGCGACGAGATCGTCACCGACGGGTTCCAGAACGGCGGTCGCGGACGGATCGTGTTCGGCCAGGTTGCTGAGGTGAGACAAAACGGTCATCCGTCCATCTCAAACCACGGCCCACCGCGCGGCAATACCGGGGGTGGGTTCTGCTCGTTTAGGGTCGGCATACAGCGGTTTGGGATTGATCGCCGCGTGTCTGGAGGCAGCCATGGCGGACACCTCGCGCGGGGTCGTCGTACCGCTCGAAAACGGTAAGCGCAGTAGTACGTCGTTCGGTCGGGCGGTAGTGAGCGCGGCGCTGGCACACGCCGACCCGATCGGGTCGGCGGCCGCGGCGCGAGAGACGGACTGGCGCCGCAAGTACCCCGAACATTTCCGCCGACTACTCGAGGCCGGGCTGAATGGCGAAGAGGCCGCCGTGGACATCGCCCGGCGCGGGCTGGCCGAGGTGCACGCTCGGATGCGATTTGCCGAGGACGGTACTGATCACGCGCTGTCGCACGCGTTCGGCGCGGAGCCGACCCACACCACGGAAGTAGTGACCGGGACGGCCGAGCCCGAGCACGAACTAACGATCCCGTTCCGCGGCGAGCGCTTAGCCGCTGAGAACCTGCGGCGGCAACTGGACGACTGGGTTGCCCGCGGGTCGATGGAGCCGAGCGCCGCGGACGCCGTGCGTGCGGTGCAGCAGAACCCGGACTGGCTGCGGCTTCCCGGACGCACGCTGGCGGTGTTGGGTGCGTCGTCCGAGATGGGACCACTGCGTTCGTTGCTGCGATGGGGCGCGAGCGTGGCCGCCGTCGACCTTCCCCGTCCCGAGCTGTGGCGCGAGACCTTCTCCTGGGCGCGGCAGTCGGCCGGCACGCTGCAGGTTCCGGTTCGCGACGGCGACCTGCCGGCGGACCAGCGCGCGGGCGCCGACTTGCTGCACGACGTGGGTGCGGTCGGCGGGTGGCTTGCTTCGCTACCGGGCCCGTTGGTTCTGGGTAATTATGTGTACGCCGACGGCGTGGTGAACCTGCGACTGTCTGCGGCCGTCGACGCGCTCACGTCCTGGCTCGCGTCGCAACGTCCGGACGATGTGGAACTGGCGTTCCTCGCGACGCCGACCGATGTGTTCGGCGTACCGCGCGAAGTTGTCGAGTTCAGCGAGCAGGCTTACCGCGCCGGAGGGATATCCAAGGTGATTCGGCCCGCGGCGCGCCTTGTCAGCGGCGGGCGGCTATTGCGCCGGAACTATGCCCCCGGTTCTGCGCCTGGGCTCAACGACAGCATGGTGCTGCAGCAGGGCCCGAACTACTTGCTCGCGAAGCGGATCCAACGGTGGCGGGCCACTGTGGCGCGCCGCGACGGACTGCCGGTGTCGATGCTCGTCGCGCCACCGACCCGCACCCGATCGGTACTGAAGAATCGGGCGCTCGCTGCCGCGTACGCCGGTGCGCATCGATTCGGCGTGGAGGCATTCGCGCCGTCCACCAGCAATACGTTGATGGCGGCGCTGCTGGTGCACGATCTGAGCACCGGCCCGCGGGCGTTGGATGTGCCGTGGCGCGAGGAGGCGGCGAAAGCTGTGCACGGCGGGCTGTGGCGCGGCCCGTACGACCCGCGCTCAGCTCTCGGCCTGGCCGTAGTCCTAGGCATCGGTCGCGCCAAGTCCTAGTTGCCCCGCGGATGACAGCCCGCCCCGCCAAGGGCAGGGACCGGGTTTCCCTCCGCGTCGGGGAGGCCGTCCAAAAACGCAGCGAAAACAATGGGGCATCGCGCTCTGCGCGATGCCTACCCGATTTCGCTGCGTGTTTGGCGCTATCGGGCGTGGTGACGGCGGTCTACGCCGCGAGTCGGTTCCGCCTCCGCCTGTGCCGGTGCTGAAAATAGTGCTCGCGGCGACGGATAAGGGTGAGCAGCGAGGTCATAACAGCCTCGCCCTGATCAAACACCTGGCGGTACGTGAGTCGAACACATAGGTAACCCAAAGTGTGGAGCGTGAGGTCGCGATGCCGGTCGGTTTCGTAGGCTAGCCGGTTGGTGTGGTGCTCCACGCTGTCGAGTTCGAGCACCAGACGTTGGCCGACGACCAGATCAACGCGTCCCAAGCCTCGAATCCGGACCTGCGGTCGTACGTTGACATTGATCCGAGCCAAGCGATAGCGAGCAACGGATTCAGTCCCCGACTCGGCGCGCTCGTCTACAAAATTCAAGAGTCTTCGGACTCGTATCGATCGACCCTCGAGCGCGTCCCGCACGTCCCCGAGCACGCACTTGCGCTGGTAGAGCATCGAATCGATGATTGCCACGAGCTCTTCGTCGCTGACGCATCCCGATGCCGCTGACAAGGCAACCATCAACGGATCGACAGCGCGGGCTGGTCGCAGGTCGCCCAAGTGTTGGCCACATTGCAGTGCGTCTGATTTGGTCGTCGACCTGCCGCCCCGATACTGGGCGTGGTCGGTCAGACGCATGTGAACTCGCGTGTGCTCTGGGGTCCAGACGCCGTGCAGTTTCAGAGCCGATATGCAACTAAGAACGCCGCCGGCTCGCACGGCCGCTGCCACATCCGCGTTGTGGTCGGGCGTTGCGTACCAGCCATGCCGGAGACGGTGCAGAGTGCCCGCGTTCGCCGCCTTGCGAATGTCGTAGCGCGACATTCCGGACTGACAGAGAAGGCCAGCACGCAAGACCCCGTAACTGTTTCTGATCGCGAAATCTAGATCCATGGACCCAATCTGGCCGGAGAACGGCGATTCGACCCAGTGCAGTTGAAATCTGTGGATTACCTGTGGACAAGGAACACGGGAGACGCGTCATGGTGCTATGTGTCGCTCGTCGGGCTAGCAGACCGAGGATTGCTGCAAAAAGCGCAGCGAAATCGGAGGGGCATCGTTCTCTAGGCGATGCATAGGCGATTTTGCTGCGTTATTGGGGAGGGGATGCGGAACCGCCCCGGCGAACTTCGACAGAGGTGCCTCACAGCCTCGGCGAGTTGCGCGCTGCCCAGATGCGGGCGGGATGTGGCGTGGCTTTAGTGAGGTGCGGGAGGGGACGTCGCGGCGTTAGCGAGGTGCGGATGGGAGGTCGGACGGGTCTTCAGCGAGTCGCAGAGGCCGTCGCGTTTCAGCAAATGGCGTGCCGACGCGCTGGTTCAGCGAGCTGAGGAGGTTTCGGCGGAGTCATCTGGTTCGGTCAGGTCCTCGCGGCCGAGGATCTTCGACAGCAACGGCGCCATTAGCAGCACGAGTAGCAGTCGTGCCAGTTGCACCGCGAAAACGTACGTCGCATCGGCGTGTGAGTCGGCGGCAATCGCGAGTACGGCGGGCAGTCCGCCTGGCGTAGTCGCGAGGTACGCGGTCAATGCGCTGACTCCGGTTGTCGCGGCCAACACCCAGCCCAACAGCGCACTGCCGAGGACGACGACGGCAATCAGCACGACGGCGGCCGGGAGCAACTTGGCAATTGACTTCAGACTTGCCCTGGTGAAGCGGAGTCCGACCTGCAATCCCAGCAGGATGAAGCAGGCCGCGACGATCGGCCCGGGCACTTCGACCGGGCCGAACCAGCCACTGATCGCCAACGCCGCTGACACGGCCATTGGGCCGAGCAAGAAGAACGTGGAGATCGGGATTGCCCAACCGATCAGCGCGCCCACCCCGACGCTGAGCACGGTGAACCCGAGACTGCTCCACAACTCGGTGTCCACGTCGGACGGTGCGGCGGTGTGTTCGCCAAAGACAAGCAGGACGACGGCGGGAAGAGTGACGAGTATCAGCAGGACGCGCACGTACTGCACGACAGCGACCACCCGGTCATCACCGCCGAGTTCACGCGCGATCGAGGTCAGGGTGCCGGCGCCGCCGGCGATCATCGACAGGACGCCGGTCAGCCGCCCGATCTTGCCGAGCCGTGCGAGCAGGAATCCGCCCGCGATGCTGAGCGCGAGCGTCGCGGCGGTAACGACGACGGCAACGAACCAGCCGGACGCCAACCGTTGCAGTGCTGGAAGTGTGACGGTTGCGCCGATCATCGTCCCGATCACGGCCTGCGACACTCGGGTAGTACGGCGACCAACTTGCGGTGGATTGTCCAGCGTGAGCGCGACGACACAGCCCGCGACCAGCCCGCCGAACAACGTGGGTGACGGGACATCGAGCAGGTTCAATCCGAACCCGACGAGGACGCCGACGACGATGGCGATCAGCCACGTCGCGAGCGTTCGTCGTCGGTCCCGGGTCACCCGGCCATGGTTCCACTACCCGATACGGCGGTCCACACGGGCGGGCAGGTGCAGGGCAGTCGCCGTGCGGTGGATCGGCCCACCCAGGAGCGCAGGTGCTGGGTGGTGTTGTTCCGGCGGGCGGGCAAGTGCTGTGCGGTGCGTGGGTCCGGGCGGGTGAGGCGGAAGCGATGGTTTACGTAGGCAGTGACCATTACCCGGTGCGTTGGTCTACGTAGGCGAGCGGGTGCGTTGGTCCGGGCGAGCGCTACGCGACGCAGCGCATGGTGGCAGAGACGGTTACTGCTGCCACGTGGGCTTGCGCTTTTCGCGGAACGCCATGATCCCTTCTTGAGCTTCCGGCGAGGCGAATAATCCTTCCGACAGCGTCACCATGGCGGCGCCCTGCTCATCGATCCGCGCGACCAGATCCCGGCTGAGCAATTCCTTCGTCTTCGCCAGGCCTTGTGGCGAGGCCATCAGCAGCCCGTCGATGGTCTCCTGCAGGACGGCGTCCAGCTGATCGGCAGGCACCGCGCGGCTGATGAGCCCGGCGGCCTCTGCGTCGCGCCCGGTGAAGGTCTCACCGGTGAGGTACCAGCGAGACGCGAGGCGCTGGTCCATCCGCGGAAGCGTCGTCAGCGAAATGATCGCCGGCGTGACCCCGAGCCGGGCTTCGGTGAATGCGAAGGTTTGCTCATCGACGGTCAACGCGATATCCGCCGCTCCGACGATTCCGAGGCCGCCCGCGCGGACAGCACCCCGGGCATGCACGATCACGGGCTTCGGCAGCGATGCGATCAACCGCAGCATCGCGACCATCTGCGCCCCGGAGTTCATCCCGGTGCCGCTCGTTGCGGCTTTCAGATCGGCGCCAGCGCAGAAGACCTTGCCCGCGTGCGTGATGACGATGACTCGAACTTCGGCGTTCGTCTCACAGGTCCGCAGGTGCGCGAGCAGTTCGTCCATCAATTGCGCCGACAGCGCATTGCGGTTCTCCTGCGAATCTAGAGTGATCGTTCCGACGCCGTTGGCGATATCAAGGTGCACGAGTTCGGGCATAACTTCTCCTGGATCGGTCGGCGACTACGTCGTACGTTAGTTCTTCGCCGCTGCCGGGGAAACCCAGTGCGCACAGGAGCCAGGGAACACGCAATGCATCGCGCCCGGACACCGCGCACCGCACCGTGGCTGCTGGCGGGAACAGCCGAGCGCGACTCGCGCTGGCGGCACTGTCCCGGCCCAGAGGGCATAACGACCCGGCTATTCAGGACATGATCGGCGGTTCGGACACAGTCCCGGTCGCGACGGCGTAACCGTTGGCCGCTTGGCGGATCCTGCCGGTGGCCGATAAGTTGATGCCAACGTCAACTTCGAGGGAGTGAGAGCGACATGGCAGACATCGAGTCGTTGATCGCCGATTTGCGCGCCGAGCAGGAGTCCGTGGACGGGGTGCTGGCGCAGATCGACGCCGCCGCCTGGCAGACGGACACTCCGGCTGAGGGATGGAAGGTGGCCGATCAGGTCGCGCACCTGACCTATTTCGACGGCGCCGTCACGCTCGCGGTCACGGACGCCGATGCGTTCTCCGAAAGCCAGTTGAACCGCAAGGCCGATGCCGACTACGTCAATACTGTTGCCAAGGACCTCGTCGCACTTCCCGCCGAAGAGTTGTGGCAGAAGTGGAAAGACGGACGCGATGCGATGTACCAGGGCTTTCGTGACGCCGATCCGACGAAGCGCTACCCGTGGTACGGACCCCCAATGAGCATCGCCTCCGCCTGTACTGCCCGGATCATGGAGACGTGGGCCCACGGACAAGACATCTGCGACGGAGTCGGCATCCAGCGGGCGCCCTCGGATCGACTCAAGCATGTGCTGTTCATCGGCTACAAGGCTCGCCCGTTTGCGTACGCAAATCGTGGCCTTGATCTGCCGGCGGGCGACGTCCGCCTCGAGTTGACCGGTCCGGACGGCGGTACCTGGACGTTCGGGGACAGCGATACGGACGTGATCCGCGGCAGCGCGCTGGACATGGCGTTGTTGGTTACGCAACGCCGTCACCGTGCGGACACCTCACTGACGGCTGAGGGCCCGCTCGCCGATGACTTCCTGGACAAGGCGCAGGCGTTCGCCGGTCCGCCCGGAGGTGGCCGCCGACCGGGTCAGTTCCCGAAGTCGTAACGCACTCGGCACAACAAAGATGGAGCCGTCGGTCAGCTGGGTACGAGCCCCGGCTGGCCGCCCATGCCAATCCCGAGGCGCCGGAACGCCGGAACGTCGGAACGTTAGAACGTCCGGTTCGACGCGCGCCTGTTCGCGAAATTGCCGCAGAATCGGACGTATGCGTTTCGAGCACGAACTGACTCTGCCCTACCCGCGCGACCAGGTTTTCGCCTGGCATGAACGGCCGGGTGCGCTTGTGCGCCTCACTCCGCCGTCGTTGGCTCGCGTCGTGCAGGAACCGACTGAGGGTATCCGGGACGGCTCGGTCGCCGTACTACGACTGGCCATACCAGGCACAGTGGGCGCCGCCGGGCTGCGATGTACGGCGCAGCACTCCGGCTACGACCCACCCGCGAAGTTCGAGGATTCGATGATCGGCGGGCCGATGAAGGCCTGGCACCACACGCATCGGTTCATCGACGCTCCCGCCAACGGCACCATGATCCGAGACGAGGTTGATTTCGAACTTCCGGCGCCAGCCATCGGGCCCGCTGCAAAGATCGGCGAGCGGGTGGCCTTGCAGCAACTGTCCCGGATGTGGGCATTCCGCGATCGTCAATTGGCGTTTGACCTCGACTTCCACTCGCGACACACGACGCCCAAGACCGTCGCGGTCACCGGAGCTACCGGAATGGTCGGCACCCAACTCGTCGCCTTCCTGCGAGGTGGCGGGCACGACGTACATCGGGTCGTCAGGACTGAAGCGCGCGGCGGCGACATTGCCTGGGATCCTGCTCGCGGCATCCTGGACGCCGAACAGTTACGGGACGTCGACGTCGTCATCCATCTCGCCGGCGCCCCGATTGGACGCCGCTTCACCGACAAACATAAGAAGGCCGTCCGCGACAGCCGGATCGATGGCACGAGGCTCATCGCCGACACGCTCGCCACATTGGCGGACGACGGCCGCCGTCGCGCGCTGATCAGCGCATCTGCCTCTGGCTACTACGGCGCAAATCCCGGCGATGAAGTGCTCGCCGAGGACCGCGCGCCCGGAGACGGATTCCTCGCGGATCTCTGTCGTGACTGGGAAGCAGCCTGCCAACCAGCCCGGGACGCCGGCGTACGGGTGGTGAACGTGCGCACCGGGATCGTGCAATCGGCGGCTGGCGGACAATTAGGGATTCAGGCGCCGCTGTTCCGCCTTGGTGCCGGTGGCCCGCTCGGCAGTGGGGACCAGTGGATGCCGTGGATCGCGCTCGAGGATGTCGTCGGCATCTACGCGCACGCTGCCATGCACGAGGATCTCGAAGGCCCGATCAACGCGGTAGCACCTGGAATTGTCCGCAACGCCGAGTACGCCGACGCACTCGCGCACGTACTGCATCGGCCGGCGTTCCTGAAGGTGCCGAGGATCGGCCCGGCGATGCTGTTCGGAGCTGACGGCGCAGACGAGTTCGTGATGGCCGGGCAGCGGATGTCCGCGGAAAAGATCGAGACCGCGGGCTACCGCTTCGGCTACCCAGAACTCATCGACGCACTCGGCCACACCCTCGCTCGATGACTGGAATGCGATAACCGGACCCCGAACGCGATCACCGGAATGCGATTACCGGAACGCGATCGCCGGTATGCCGCGGGATACGCCTCGCAAAGGTCAGGCTCGAGAGACACCTGGGTGGACGCGCCGTCATCGTCGGGGCTGCCGCGCTCGGGCGCGAACCCGTATCCCGCTGCGTCGGCAAGCGGCCAGCTACAGCCGCTACGCGCTCGTGGTGTCTCGATTCAGCGTCGGTGACCTGTATCGAATCCGCCGGTGCGCGGTTTTGTCGGCTCCGTGCCCAGCGAGACCGCGCTGTGCCCTGTGTATTGTCGGTGCGCGCCGATGGACGATCAGCCGGCGCTGATGTTTGAGGGTAGGAGTTTCTGTGTCGATCTATGACTTGTCGAACCGGCACCCGGATGACCTGATGCGGCGGTTGCGAGCCACGACTGCAGAAATCGGCGGAGACGACGCGGTCGCCGAGATTGATGCGCTGGAAAAGCGCCTCCAGCGATACTCGCATCTTCCCGGCGTGCTCAAAGGTCTGGCGAAACTCGACTTCAGCGCTGCGTTGTGCGATGCAGCGGCGTACGTCGTCCGCGGTTCGACGATGCAGAAGTTGGTTGATGACACCTTGTTCGGGGCATGGGCGGTATTCGTGCTCGCGGCTCGCAGCGATGCGAGCGTTATTGACGAGATCGAAGCGGGCGTCAGCGGTGATTACGTCGCCGCTCGGGTCCGCGAGTTGCGCAACGGTACGAAGAAGGCCGTTGATCGCCGCGCAGCTGAACCCCAGGTTACGGCTGAGGCTGCGCCCGCGGCATCCGGCAACGAGCTCGCCGGACCGGCGTCGGTGGGCAAGGTCAAGGCCTGGCTGCGCGACCACCCCGACGCCGACCCGCGCATCCTCGCGCCGAAGCCGAAGCAAAAGGCCGCGATGGTGGCCGCCGCCATCCGGGCCTTAGCGCAGCTGGGGACGCCGGCCGCGTTCGAGGTGATCAAGCAGTATGCGACCGATAAGCCCACGGACCCGATGCTTGAGGAGCTCAAGCGCGCCTGGCACGGGTTCGACGAGCGCGAGTTCGCGGCCGCGATGTTCCGCCCGAGTGAGGCGCTCGGACATCTCGACCTGGGCATCGTGACCAAGCTGGATGGCATCGATGCTGTCGACGGACTCCGGTCGCTGCGGGTCGTCATCGATGACAACAAGTCCGGTCAGACCGATCTCACGCCGCTGCGCGACTGCTCGACTCTGACCTCGCTGGACGTGCAGTTCAACGAACCGGTGGGTCCGGCGAATGTCGACTGGCTGCGTCCGTTGTCAGGTCTACGGTCATTGCGCCTGGCCGGGCCGATGGACGGCGTTGACCTCACTGTGCTGCGGGAGATCAACGTGCAGTCCCTGTCGATCAGCCTCGTGGGTTGTGACGGATCGATCCTGCTGGAGGTCCCTCAATTGAAGGAATTGACCCTCGTGGGCGCCAGTGCGCGGCACGACCCGGGACCTGCAGTCGCTGCGCACCCGGGTCTCACACAGGTCGTGCTCGACCTCGTCGAGCGCGGCGTAGCGGTCTCGGTCTACAGCTTCGATAGTTGGTCGAGCGAGGTCCTAGCGGAAGCGGAGACCGCCGGAATGCACCTCACCGGCCGCAGCGGACTTACCACGATTGACGCGGCTAGGCAGTCCAGACGGAGCGAGAGGGCTGGGCCCGTCGGGTAGGCCGACGGGCCGCTGGGGCCGATCGGGTAGGTGCGTCGGAGATAGACTGGTTGAGATCACGCGCCCGGTAGGAGCGACTCCGGGACATCCAAGTGCCGTGCCCGCAGAAACTCTCCGAGCCCCTTCGCCTGCGCATCAAACCTCAACGATGAGGACACACCGTCTCCGAGGAACCCTTCGACGATGAAGTTCACCGCCCACAGGTTCGGCAGCACATACCGCCGGATCGGCAGATCGGCACAGCCCGGCAAGAGCGAACGCACCCGCGCGGTGCTCAGGTGCTCGTTCAAGAAGTCGAACGCCTCCTGACTGCGCGCCCACACGCCGACATTCGCGTGCCCGCCTTTATCCCCGGACCGTGCGCCGGCGATCGTCCCCAGGGCCACGCGCCGCGTTGGGCCATCAGCGGTGGTCAACGTGCCCTCGTCGTACGACGGAGGATCCAACTCGAGCGAGGAGATCGTGCCGCTCTCCGGCAGTGTGAACGACTCGTCGCCGATCTGTCCGTGTGCCGATACGACACCGGCGGCGACCACCGCCGGGATGTACGTCTCGTACGACGTTGCGCCACCGGGCGGTGAGGTGCCGAACAGGCCCGGATAACTCGACAGCCCGGTCTGGATCACCGCCCCACTGAACGCGCGGCCTACCAGTTTCTCGTCACGGTCGGCGACGGCGATCCGCAGGATCGTGTTCGCGGCGCCGAACGACTCGGGATCGGCGGCTGTGTTGCCGATCAAATCGACCTCGACCCGCTCGTAGGCGTCCTTGCCGCCGGGAATCATGTCCCAGATGGCCTCTTGGGCAACCCGCGCCTTACCTTCGGGATCATCGCCGGTGAGAACCATCAGCATCTGGTTGCGATATCCGCCCTCGACGGCCATTGACACCTTCAGGCCGCTGGGCGGGGCCTCGCCGCGTACGCCGGAGATCTCCACGCGATCAGGCCCGTCCTGTCGCAACTGGATCGAGTCCAGTCGCGCGGTCGCATCCGGGTTCGCATACTGTGGCCCGCCCACCTCGTACAACAGTTGCGCTTTGATCGTGTCGACGGTGACCTGCCCGCCCGTGCCGGCGTGTTTGGTGATCACCGACGACCCGTCCGGACGGATCTCGGCCAGCGGAAAGCCTAGGCGCCGATAGTCGGCAACCTCGTCATAGAAGGAAAAGTTGCCGCCGGTGGCCTGCCCGCCGCACTCAATAACGTGCCCGGCGACGATCGCGCCGGCGAGCTTGTCGTAGTCCGAACGTTGCCAGCCGAACGCCCAGACGGCCGGACCTACGACGACCGCAGCGTCGGTAACGCGCCCGGTCACCACGATGTCGGCACCCCGGTTCAACGCCTCAGCGATCGAGTAGCCACCGAGGTAGGCGTTCGCTGCCAGCGGCGTACGCCCATCGAGATCGACGGGTTGGCCCCCGTCGAGTTGAGTGAGCTGACCGGAGGCGATGAGTTCGGGCACGCGCTGCAGGATGTCGTCACCGTCGACGTACGCGATCTTCGGTGACAGCCCAAGGTTCGCGGCGACCTTCTCCAAGGCGCGGGCCGCGCCGGGCGGGTTCAGCCCGCCGGCGTTCGAGACGATCTTGATGCCCTTATCCATACAGGTGCCCAAGACGTCCTCGACCTGGGTAATAAAGGTGCGAGCGAATCCGGCGTCCGGGTTCTTCGCCTGCTGGCGTCGCAGGATGATCATCGTCAACTCGGCCAGCCAGTCACCGGTCAGTACGTCGATATCGCCGCCGTCAACCATCTCGCGGGCCGCCGACAGGCGGTCGCCGAAGAAACCGCTGCAGTTCGCGACGCGCAGTAACTGTCGACTCATGACTCCTCCACCAGGACGAGGGGATCGTGATAGTCCACGGTATCCCCGACGTTCACGTAGATCTCCCTCACCGTCCCGGAGCCGCCGGCGGTGAGCTTGTGCTCCATCTTCATCGCCTCGAGGGCGATCAGCGGCTGGTCGGCCTCGACCGCATCGCCGACCTGCACGTCGATCGATACCACCAAACCAGGCAGTGGTGCCAGAACGCTGCCAGCAGCGCCCTCGGCGTCGTCCTCGCCGCCGATCACCGCTACCGGTGACAAGACGACGACGCCGCCAGGCGAATGCACGACCGTCTGCTTTCCCGCGATAACAGCGAACCGGCGCCGTACGCCGTCGATCTCCAGGAATATTGCATGATCTCGTCGGCGCGCCACACGCACCGACGTCTCCGCGGAATCACGCACCAATGACCAGGTGCCGTCGCGCTGCGGGATCAGATCGACGACGATCTCCTCGCCGTCCACCAAATACTTCGAGGTGATCGGCAGGCTGCGTAGATTCCGGAATCCGACCGGCGCGAAGGAGTTCGGCCCCGGAGCCCCCGAGAGCAATTCGGTAAGCGCGGCGGCGACTGCTGCGAGTCGTACGTCCTCAGCGCTGGCCGGCGAATCAACGAGCGAACCGCGGCGGTCCAGATAATCGGTTCCGACCGGACCGGATACGAACTCGTCGTCGCCGAGAATCGCCACCAACTGACCGATGTTGGTTTTGACACCGGCAACTTCGACACCCAACAGCGCCTGACGCAATAGCGCCAGTGCGGTCGGGCGGTCCTCGGCGTACGCCACCGCCTTGGCAATCATCGGGTCGTAGCGAGTGCTGACCACACTGCCTGTCTCGACGCCGATCTCCCAGCGCACGCCGTCGATCTCGGGTACGGACCAATGCGTGATTTCGCCGGGAGAAGGTAGGTAGTCGTTCGTCGGGTCCTCGGCATAGATGCGTGCTTCGACCGAAGAGCCCGCAGCGAGACTGTCGGCGTCGGCGTCGAACCAGGAGGGCAAGGGTTCGCCCGAAGCAACCAGGATCTGCAGTGCGACGAGATCGATGCCGGTGATCTCCTCGGTGACCGCGTGCTCTACCTGTAGGCGGGTGTTCATCTCCAAGAACGCGAAGCCATCGTCGAACGCGAGGAACTCGACCGTTCCGGCGCCGACGTAACCGATCTCCTTAGCCAACGCAGCTGCAGCCGAGCAAATGTCATCGCGCATAGTGGCCGGGTTAGTCGCTGGGGCGGGCGCCTCCTCGATGATCTTCTGATGTCTGCGCTGCACGGAGCAGTCGCGGGTGCCGAGGTGGATTACCCGCCCGGACGAATCACCAAAGACCTGCACTTCGACATGACGCGGGCCTTCCAGATAGCGCTCGACAAACAACGTGCCGTCACCGAACGCTGATGCCGCGCCGCGTGCGGCTTCCACCAAGGCTGTTTCCAGCCCGTCGTGGGAGTCCAGACGGACCATGCCTTTACCACCGCCGCCGGCGGATGGTTTGACCAACAGTGGTGGCTGCAGGCCCTTGATCGCGGTGACTGAGGCTGCGACGTCCTCGGTCACCGTGACCGAATCGAGCACCGGAACGCCTGCTGCTGCGGCGATCTCTTTCGCGCCGATCTTGCCGCCCATCTTCTCGATGGCTTCAGGGCTTGGACCGATCCAGGTCAGTCCGGCATCGATGACGGCGCGTGCGAAATCGGCATTCTCGGCGAGGAATCCGTAGCCGGGGTGTACGGCGTCCGCGCCGGCCTGGCGTGCGGCATCGAGAATCTTCTCGATGGATAGGTACGGCGACGCTGACTGGTCATCACCGAGCGCGATCGCCAGGTCCACATCATCGAGATAGCGCGCGTCGGCGTCGCTGGCGGCGTACACACCGGCCGTGCGGATACCCAACTGAGCGGCGGTACGTGCGACACGGGAAACGATCTCGCCGCGATTGGCGACGAGGATGCACGAAATTCGGGACATCTCACTCACATCCGGTAGGCGGCGTAGCCGCGTTCAGAGTCGATCGGGTTACCGCGGGCAGCTGACATCGCAAGCCCCAGCACGGTTCGGGTGTCGCGTGGGTCGATGATTCCGTCGTCCCAAATCTGACCTGTCGCGTACAACGCGGTCTGTTCGGAGTCGATCTGCGCTTCGACCGCGGCGCGCGCCTGTGCCTCGGCGTCCGCGTCGAGTTCGCGCCCGGAGGCCTTCGCCGCATTCTCGCGCACGATGGAAAGAACTCCAGCGAGTTGTTTTCCACCCATGACGGCGATCTTGTGCGTCGGCCAGGAGAAAACGAACCGCGGATCGTAGGCGCGGCCGCTCATCGCGTAGTTTCCCGCGCCGTACGAGTTGCCGACCATCAGCGAGTAGTGCGGCACGCACGAGTTGGAGACCGCGTTGATGAGTTTGGCGCCGTCCTTGATGATTCCGCCTTGCTCGTACCGGGTGCCGACCATGAAACCGGTGATGTTGTGGATGAACAGCAGCGGAATCGACTGCTGGTTACACAGCTGGATGAACTGGGCGCCCTTCTGTGATTCCTCGCTGAACAAGATCCCGTTGTTCCCGAGAATGCCGATATCGCGTCCGTGCAGCCGCGCCCACCCGCACACCAGGTTCGCGCCGTAGAGCGGTTTGAACTCTTCGAACTCTGAGGCGTCCACGGTGCGCGCGATGACGTCGCGGATGTCGTAGGGAATGCGAGGGTCGACCGACGGTACGCCGAGGAGTTCGTCGAGGTCGTACACCGGATCTGGTCCGGTGGCGCCGTCGGGGGCCGGACGCGACATCCGCAGGTGTCGCATGATCTGCCGGCCAAGCGCGATCGCCTCGAACTCGTCGCGGGCGAGGTAGTCGGCCAAACCGGACTGCTTCGCATGCATCTCGGCGCCGCCGAGGGTCTCCTCGTCGGCGTCCTCATTGGTTGCCATCTTCACCAGGGGTGGACCGCCGAGGAACACTTTCGCGCCGCCCTTGACGAATACGGTGTAGTCGCTCATGCCAGGGACGTACGCCCCGCCGGCCGTGGAGGATCCGAAAACGAGTGCGAGGGTCGGGACGCCGTTCTTCGAGAGCCGGCTGATCTCCTTGAATGTGGCGCCGCCGGGGACGAAAATCTGCGACTGAAATGGCAGGTCGGCGCCGCCGGATTCGGTCAGGTTGATCAACGGAAGCTTATTTATTCGGGCGATCTCGTAGCCGCGTAGCGCCTTGGCGACGCTGACCGGAGACTGCGATCCGCCGCGAATTGTCGGATCGTTGGCCATGATCAGGCACTCGGTTCCTTCGACCTGACCGATCGCCATCATCATGCCGCCGCCGAGCGGGTGCTCGGTGCCGTAACCGGCCAGGGGTGAGAGCTCCAGCATCGGTGCGCCGCGGTCGACGAGTAATTCGACGCGCTCGCGTGCGGGAAGTTTGCCGCGCTCGCGATGGCGCGCGACGTACTTCGGTCCGCCTCCGGCGAGTACCTTCTCGTTTTCGGCGTTGATCTCGTCTAGCAGGGCGAGCATCGCCTCACGGTTCGCGACGTATTCCGGTGATCTCGTGTTGAGTCGGGAATGGATAGGCGGCACGGTTCCTCCAGCGCTGGTCGGAGACGGGTTTGCGACGCGCAGTGCTCACTCTCGGCCAGTTCTGACAAATGTGTCAAGTTCCGCGATCGTGTCGTGCAGCCACCCACCCGGTGCTCGGCCAGGCGACCGCGCTCAGCCCGTCGACGCGGTATCGGGACTCGGTGCCGGGGTGGGAGTCTCGTTCGGAGTCGTTGGGGCAGTCCCGCCCTGCTCGGTGTCGGTCGATTCGTCCGCGCCCGAGCCCGAGTCGGTGCCTGAATTGGTATCGGTGTCCGTGTCGGTACCGTCCGGTTCGGTCGCCGGGCCGTCGTCGGTCGCGGTGTCGGTATCAGATTCCGTGGTGTCGGTGGCCTCGGCGTCGTTCTTATCCGCGTCCGCCGACCTCTCCGTGTCCGTGGTGGGAGCTGCCGGTTCGGTCGTCGTTGGCTCGCCAGGTACCGGTGCGGGTGCCTGGGTGGTTGGTTCGGCCACCTCGCCCGTATTGCTGTTGTCGAGCGGGTTGGGCGGCGCCTGCGTTGGCTTGGCCGCGACGCCGGTACCTTCTGCGATACGCGAAATCGTGGTTGATCCGTGGTCGCCGGACAGCGAGGAGCCGGTCAGGGATTCGTAGGCGGTGATCAGGCCGAAAGCGACCACGAATGTTGCGAGGGTGCCGACGAGGGCGATCCGCCATTTCGTGCGCAGCGAACGTATCCAGTCACTGGCGCGCGACGTCCGGAATCCGGCGGTCGTTGCACCTTCCTCGCGTGCCGCCTCGAGCGTTGTGGGCTGCGGCGCGTCGGTACGTCGGCGCGCTGCGCGGTCGTACGCGATCCGCAGGCCGTCACGGCTGCCCTCGAGCGAGGCATTGAACAGGGCGCTTGCGACGCCGGAGACGAGGCTACCGACGCCGGCGCCGATGATCGTGCCCGCGACACCGAGCTGTGCGCCGAGCGCGGCGGCGATGACTGCCGCGAACGCGCCCGCGAGCAGCCCATTCCATGACAGGTCGATCTTGCGTCGGGTGGTGCGGGCCTCGCCGTCATCGCGTCGTTCGACCTCGGGAGTCAACGTCGCGGTAGCGCTTGTGGCGGGGCTGGTATCGGTGGTTGGTCGGCTGGGGAACTGCTGGTCGGTCAAGGGTCCAGGTTCTTTCATCGCGGTGTGATCGAGTCGCCGTTCCAGGCGCCCCAGGCGCCGAGGAACGGCCATCCAGGCTACGCCGGAAGTTACGAGTCGGTAACGATCGTGAAGTGCTTCACCGAGATCGGCCCCAAATTCGCTCCTGGCCTCACCTGGGTCTCACGATGCGACTCGTGCAGAGCTGACCGGGAGCGTTCGGCGCGCGGCACCCGCCGTGGGAAGTGGCGATATTTAGTCGCGCGGTCGCTGCCGGTTCGGGGGCGGCAGCGAGTTGGTGCACGCGTCGCGCGTGGTGGTGGCGCGGGCCGCGCGAGGGATCCACTTGTCTGCTCGCGCCGACACTTCGACGCAAACATGACAATCGTGTCAAGTTTCCGATACGGTGTGGTATGACTCGAAGGAGCACGCGATGACGAAGGCCGTCCCGGCGCAGGCGAGTGCCGCACACGTGTCCAACGGTGAAGCGTTGCCAGCGACCGAGCGAGGTCGCCGCAAGCGCGCGGCGATCGTCGCCGCCGCGCGTGAGGTTTTCGAGGAGTCTGGCTTCAAGGACGCGCGAATCGCGGATATTGCTCGTAAAGCCGGGGCGTCGTACGGGTCGTTCTATACCTACTTTGCTTCCAAGGAAGAGATCTTCCAGGAGGTCGTCCAGCAGGTCACGAATGAGATGTTCAATTTCTCGCGACCAAGCGGAACTCGCGCGGACAATCCGGTACAGCGGATCGAAGCAGCAAATCGACGATACGTGCAGGCGTATGCCCGTAACGCCCGAATGATGAGTGTGATGACCGAGGTCGCCGCGTACGACGACTTCACTCGCGGTCTGGCGCGGCAGATCCGGGAGCGGTTCGTCGAGCGCAATGAAGAAGGCGTCCGGCGTTTGCAGAAGCAAGGACTGGCCGACGAGAACCTGGATGCCCGGGTGGCTGCGGACGTCCTCGGCGGGATGATCGAACGCTTCGCGCACGTGTGGGTGGAGAGTCGCTCGCAGCAGGAGATCGACGCCGCAGTTCCGGTTCTGACCAAGATCTGGGCGCGCGGGCTCGGGTTGGACGAGTCCGAGATCGAGCAACTGTAGCTACCACGCTACTGCGGGCGGGCTAGCTCGCCGCAATCGCGGCGCCGCTTCCCAGCGCCGTTTCGCGTCCTCGAGCCGCTCCACATGCTCGCGTTGTGTAGCAAGGGATCGGGATCGCCCACACCACTCGAGCGCCCTTTCGGCGAGCTGCCGATGGCAGGTGACCGGCAACCAACGCCGTTGCGCTACCGGTGTGCATACACCCACGGCGTCCGGAGAAGTGGGTTGACTGACTCGGTCCCTAACGACCCCGTATCGACATGCGATCGATGGTGTCCGCGGCCTCGTACTGGGGTGATACGAGCATCACCCAGGGTGATGAAATCGGCGCACAGTTTTCACCCTTGTCGACCTGTGTGCTGGGTGTGAAACTACTTCCGAGTGCGGTGCTGGACGCCAGTTATATCGGCGAACAGCAGCGTGATCCTCGCGTTGAGAATGTCCGACCGACAGAACGATCCGGGCATCTCACGGGTCGCGCCCGACACCCAATCCGACCGATGCGTCTACTTTGGCGTGCCCTGCGCCGGGACTGATGAACGCATCGGACCTATGTACTCGAAAGGAACCTCCATGGCTACTCAGCAGTCACGGAAAATGCGAAAGATCGCGGCCGTTGCCGCGGGCGCGCTCGTAGTCGGAGTCGGCGCCAGCTTCACCCTGGCGTCGTGGACCGACTCGGAGTGGGTCAGTGGCAGCGTGGACGGCGAGACTCCCGGCGTCGGCACCAGCGACTTCGAGGTGCAGCAGAACACCAGCTCGCCGTACGCCGATACGGGATGGACCGATGAAGAGGAGAACCCCGGCGGTGCGCTGCTGTTCTCCGCCGGCGCCCTGAGCCTGACCCCCGGCGACAGCATCTACGCGCCCGTCGCGTTGCAAACCACCGAAGACTCGCTCGCCGCCACCGTAAACCTGCAGGGCGCGGTCGCCTCAGCCGGAATCACGATCGACGACCCCGATGGCGCGCTCTGGGCGGCCATCGACGTCGATGTCTACACGGCAGCCGGCGCTACCCCTCCGGCGTGCACCCCGGCCGACTTCGACGCTGCCGACTGGACTGCGATCCTCACCGGCGGACTCGACGACGCAGCGACGGCGCCGCAGGACCTGGCAGCGGAGTCCGGCTCCACTCAGCACTACTGCTTCGTGCTCACGCTGCCGGATGACGCGGCTGACACCTTGCAGGGCCTCACCATCGCCCCCGCTTGGGAGTTCGCTTCCGAATCCGTCGACGCGTAAATACTGCGCGCTGAAGCGCACTAGCCGAACCAGCAGACGGGACCGACCGCAATGATCAAGAAGATCATCGGAGCTACTGTCACGACGCTAATCGTCGCGACAGCAGTTGGTCTCGTCTGCTGGTTCGTGCTTGCGGCGACGACCGGTGCCAGCCTGATCACGTTCCGGACCGGGTCGATGGCGCCGAGCATGCCGCAGGGTGCAATCGCGGTTGCGATGCCCGTCAAGGCGTCCGAGATCAAGGTCAACGACGTCGTCACCGTGCAGCGTCCGGGCGAGTCACTTCCGGTGACACACCGGGTTGTGGAGGTGCGCACCCCTGAGGAAGCCACCACGCCGGACGGGATCCCGGACAACGCGCGCGAGCTCGTGCTCAAGGGCGATGACAACGATGTGGCCGATTTCGAGCCGTACGTAGTGACCGACGCGAAGAAAGTGGTCTTCTCACTCGCGAACGCCGGTGCGGTACTCACCTGGCTCAAGACACCTATCGGGATGGGCTTGATGATCCTGCTGGTCGGTGCGCTGACCACCTGGGCATTCTGGCCGGCCCGGGAGATACCGGATTCGGAAGACTCCGCTTATGCCGAATCGGACGGATCCACAGATCCTCCGCCGGACGACGATGCGAATCCCAGCAGCGCGGACCGTGCCGGTACGGATCCGGCTGATTCCTCGGCGGAATTGGCCCACGAAATCTTGGGAGCTAACAGATGACGGCGAACGACGCACGCCCAATGCGCCCCAAGGGGGCTCGGGCGAAATGGCGCGCCGCCACGTTCGGGGTACTCGCGCTATCGACCGCCGTCTTCGCGGTTGGCGCAGTCATGACGGTTGATCGTGCTTGGGCCGCGTTCGAGGATGTGACTGAGACGGGCGTGCCCGGGCTGTTGCACCTCGCTGTCGATGACCGCGGTCCCTTACACGTCGAGCTCGCTCCCGGCGAGAGTGCCCATTGGCTGATCCAGGCAGAACTCGACGACGCGCCGAGTGGGGCGCTGACCGTCGAAATGCATGCCAGCGGGGAACTGATCGAGCAGGACCAGTTGCTCGTCGCGGTTAGCGCTTGTTCTGGCGAGTACTACGATCCTTCGGTCACAGAGCCTGCGTGCGACGGTGAGCAGAGTGAGATTCTCGCAGTCACGTCGCTCAGCGCGGTCTCGTCCGCGGGCGCTCTCTACGAGCTCGGCGAAATCACCCCGACTGATCCGCAACAGGTGTTGGTCACCTTGTCGCTACCGGACGATGCGAGTTACGACGACGGCGCCAGCGCCGACATCTTCGTCGGCTTCCACGCGTCCGGGGCGGACGACCCCGGTGAGCCACCGACAGGTACGCCACCGACGGGTACGCCGCCGACCGGAGCACCCCCAGCGGGTCCCGGGTCGACGGGAACGCCACCGACGGACTCCCTCGCGTCAACGGGTGCGGATGTCCGTGCCCTGGCCCTACTTGCCATCGGTGCCATCGGAATCGGCTCCGGACTCGTCATGCTGCGGCGTGAGCCCGGGAAGGAATCATGAAGATCTTCACCAAGCCCCGGTCCGTCTTGCGAGGTCGCGGCACCACTGTGCTCGCCGCGACGATGGTGACGACGTCCGCGCTCCTCGCGCAGACCCTGGTAGCGACCAACGCGACGTGGAACGACGCCGAGTGGGTGCACTCAGATGGGGTCGGCACCCTTGATTGTGTGGAGCCGGCTGGCCAGTTCGCCACCCGAGCCGAGGGGCGGTTCCTCAGCGGTTCGCTGCTGGACATCAATCTCGACAGCATCGCCGAGGCAGAACGCGTAGAAGTGACCAACGATGGGTCCCGCTCGATGGTGCAGACCGCCGGCACGCCCGTCAGCGGTCTGCCTGACGCGTACGCCGATCCGCTGTCCGCCGAAGTGCTGAGCCTGCTCAATCTCGACCTCACTGGGCTGCTGGAACTACCGGCCGATGCCTCGACCGGTGTCGTGGGGCAGTTCGGTCAAGCACAGTCCGATGGCACCGCGGTCGGCGCCAGTGGGTTGATCACGGATTCCGGTGGTATCGATCTGTCGCACGAACAGACCGGCGACTACCCGGACCTGGCAACACTGCAACTCTCCGAAATCCTAAACTCTGACCTGCTCGGTGACCTGGGACTCGGCACGCTGCTGTCCAACGTCGCAGATCTCACCTTGGAACTTGGCGCCGTTGCGGGGCGCGCCAGCTACTCGACCTGTGACTACCTCTGGGGATCGGACCCCGACACGGTCAACCGCGAGTATCTCGCCGCATCCGCCGATCTTGGCTTCTCCACGCCGCTGATCGGCGAGTTGGTGAGCGCTATCGGCGGCTCGGAGCAGGAGCAATGCTCCGATACGCCGCTCAGCACCGTGAAACTGCTCGAATGCACGGTCAACGGTCTCGCGAGCGATGAAGGCGTCGTCGACTCCCTCGTCAGTGGTGTCACGGGGTTGTTGGGCACGCTGACCAATAATCTCGGCCTCGGTGAGATCACCGCCGATCTCACTGCCACAGTTGACCTGAGCGGGGTTCAGGCGTTGTTGGATGACACCCTCACCGATACCGGCGGCGTGATCACGGTCAACCTCGGCGACGGCACCGTCCAGGTCAACACGGCGGCGCTGCTGGAAGCGGCGTACCCGGGGACCTACACCGACGGACTCAACGGACTCGCTCCGAACACCAATCCGCTGGCGGATCCCGGCGTCCTCAACGAGTTGGTCGATCGGGTCAGCGCCTTGCTGGCCGACTGGATCGTGAACGTCCAGAATGCAATCACCACGGCGATCGGCCAGACGACGATCACCGCTGGCGTGCGCATTGACCTTGAACTCACCACGATTCTCGGTACCCTCCCGATTGGCGATATCGAGGTCGCCGTCGACTGCCGCCCGACGGGCAGTACGACGGCGGGACCGGGATGCACCCTCGCCGAGTTGCTTGACAGCGGCCCGAATCCGGGCGTGCAAGAGGTCACCGCAGGCTTCGAGGTCCTGCCCGGTCTGCCTGGCCTTGTAGGGGATCTCCTGAACGGCGTGGTTGGGACGGTGATTGCCGGATTGGTCAGCAATCTTGTGAGTGGTACCGCCGGTCTGGTCGGGACGGTAGTGAACGACACTCTGGACCCCGTCGTCACCGGAGCGGTCAACGCGTTGCCTGGCTTGACCGCACCTGTCGTCAACCTGGTCAGCGACCTTTACAACGGGCTGTTCCTCAGCGGAATCGTCGCGCTGACGATCAATGCGCAGAACGACACGTCCGATCCGAACGATGTTGAACCGCAGGAGTGGGCGACGTTGCCCGAGGGCCAGTTCGATGTGTCGGCCATCAGGGTGGGCGTACTTGATCTGCTCGGCGCCTATCACGTCAACGTGCACCTCGGTCGGGCTTCGGTGGGGCCGGGCTGCGCCGTCGCGACGGCGGCGGTTGACTGCGCGGGGTACTGAGTGAACGCATCGACACTCGTGACGGTGTCGATCTTCAGGTAGCACCAGAACGCTGAGGTGGGTCCATTCTCGATTCGAGGATGGACCCACCGCAGTTCTCGGGGTTGAGGCCCGCTGTCGGCTGTAGTGGTCTGGGTCATAGTCTGGGTGGGACGTGAGGAGTGGCCAAATGACTGACACCGCCCAACCTGTGAACCTCCCGATGCCGAGTCGCCGACCGCAGGATGAGCCGCCGGCGCTGTTGGGACCGAGTGAAACCGACTGGAGTGCGCTGACCGACCGCCTGAATCGGCTGCTGCGGCTGCGTACTACGCCGGTGGGGATGAAGCTGTTCGCGACGGTCGCCGAGATGGAGGCTGTGCCGAAGATCCGGCGTCCGAAGGCGATCCACACGACCGACCAAATCGTCGCGCAGGCAGCTCGGATCGGTTTCACCGTAGGAATCACCAACGACGACCTCGTCGGCCCACAGTGTGGTGCGGTGATCGGATTGCACCCGCGCGATGAGTCGTGGCTGTCCGGCGACCGCATGGCCGGTGTGTGGTTCGCCGATCAGGAGGAAGCGTCGCGACACCAGCATGCGATGGATACGGTGCCCGACAACCTGTACGAGGCGATGGCCGTGTCACCGCTAGCCTCCGGCCGACTCGACCCGCCGGACGTCGTCCTGATTTATGCCACCCCCGCACAGTCGATTCTGATGATCAACGGGCTGCAGTGGTCGGGCTACAAGAAGTTTGAGTGGTCCTGCGTCGGGGAGTCATCGTGCGCCGACTCGTGGGGGAGGGCGCTCGCGACTCGGGAACCGTCGATGTCGATCCCGTGCTACGCCGAGCGTCGGTACGGCGGCGTCCTCGAGGACGAACTCTTGTTGGCGCTGCCGCCGGAGTACCTACCGGGGATGCTCGATGGGCTGGATGCGTTGGGCCGTAACGGATTCCGCTACCCGATACCGCAGTACGGCATCCAGTCGGATGCGCGCGCCGGACTCGGTGTTTCCTACACCTGAGCCCCCACGCGAAACCGACGACGAGTGCGCCGTCGGCACGCCGACTTGCGGGGGAGCGAGTAACGATAATCGGCCCAGACCGTTGCTCGCTGCCCCGCAGAATGGCCAAGTGCGGCCGGATTACGCCGGGGTTGATTCGCCCCAGGTGTTCCAGAACGTGATGTCTTCGATCGGCCCGCGGGCGGCGGGTTTGAAGTCGGTGCCCTTGGTGTAGGCGATCGGCAGCATCGCCGCCTGCGTGAAGCCCTCGGGGATCTCCAACAGTTCGGCGGTTTCCTGCGCGTGGGCCAGGTGGAACGTCGTCCACACCGATCCGAGGCCGCGCGAACGCAGCGCTAGGCAGAAGCTCCAGATCGCCGGGTGAATCGAGCCGAAGAATCCTGCGGCGCTTTCCAGATTTGCCGGCTTTCCCGCGATGCAAGGGATGACCAGCGCCGGTACCTGCTCAATGACATCGACGAGGTATGCAGCCGAGCTACGTACGCGTCCGGTCTGCTCGTCGGCCTCCTCCTGGCCCTTCGTGGCCATATACTTACGCCCGACTTCCTTGTAGAACTCGGCGAGTTTGGCGCGCTTGGCCTCGTCCGTCACGATCATCCAGCGCCATCCCTGGGAATTGCTGCCCGTGGGGGCTTGTACGGCCAGGCGAAGGCATTCGAGGATGACTTCGGGCTCGACCGGGCGCTCAAGGTCAAGACGTTTGCGGACGGCGCGTGTGGTGCTCAACAGCCAGTCGGTGGCCTGCTTCTGTTCAGGTGAAATCGTCATGACTTGACCCTAGCCCGAACAGTTCAGTGCACCAACGGATGTAGTCACGCTGCTGTCAAAGCGATCTGCTGCCGACATCACCGTCGGCGCGCCTTCGGGCGTAGCGACCCGCTCAACACTAGGGGAAACTGCCGGGTGCTAATCTCGACGAGTCCATTGCGATGGGACCCGAGGAAGCCGGTGTGAATCCGGCGCGGTACCGCCACTGTAGACGGTGCACAGACACGTGCCCGTGAGCCAGATACTCGCCCCATTCGTACCTTTCAGTGTCGGGGCGGCGTACCCCGAGAAAGGCTGCGCGAAGTCGTGCACGCTTCTTTTACTTCATCCCACCTTCTCGGCAGGCGACGTCGCCCCTGGGTCTTGCTCGCGTGTTTGGCTGTGGCTGCATCGCTAGCGAGCTGCTCAGCCGAAACAAGCCCAGAGGCGCGAGCGTCTGGGGGCGCCTCGGTCGAGAACTGCGACATCGATGTCCCCGTTGGCGATCCGCCCGAGCGTGTGTTCGCATCTGAACAGCCGGCAATTGAAATCATGCACGCGCTGGGGCTCAGCGACCGACTCGTCGCTACCAGTACGTTGCACGCCGCGATCCTGCCGGAATACGCGCAAGTCCAAGCGGACCTGGAATACACCCAGGACCTCCCGAGTCGGGAGGGTCTGCTGGCGATGGATCCGGACTTCGTCCTTGTGGGTTTCAATCATCCCTTCGCCGAGGACGGCACGTTCGGCACCCGGGCGAGCCTGGCCGACTTGGGCATCCGCACTTGGATCCTGAGCCCGCTGTGTCCGACGGAGGATGGCTTGTCGGACGAGGCACTTGATCCGCAGAACGTCAGCGTCGAGACGATCTATGACGACCTGCGCGGATTGGGTGTGATCTTTGACGTCGAGGAGCAGGCGGAGGAGATCATCGCGGACCAGCAGGTTCGCATCGCGGCCGTGGAGGAAGCCGTCAGCGGCGCAGATCGCCCCAAAGTGGCATTCGTCCGAGCTCTCGAAGATGGAACCTTCCGCATTGTCAGCGGCACTGACTTCGGCACCCGGATTATCGAGCACGCCGGCGGCGAGAACGTTTTCGCCGATCTCGATGCCGATCGCAAAATCATCGTCGATGCCGAAGAACTGATCTCCCGCGACCCCGACGTGATTCTCACCGACAGCTGCTGCGACCCGAGTTACACCGTCGAGAACCGCGACGAGGACGCTCTGGCAATCCTGCAGCATCCCGCGCTCGCCGGCGTCACCGCGGTCGAGAACGATCAGGTTTACCCGTTCCTGTTAGCCGATCGCAGCGCCGGCATCCGCGCTGCCCAAGCAATCGAGATGGTCGCCGCGATTCTGCACCCACACCTGGTGCAGGAACCCGCATAAAGCGCCATCCACACTCACACCTAAAGAGGGATAGTCGCATGACTTTGCTTCATTACCGAAGGCTCGCCGTTGTTGCCGCGTGTTTAGGCCTGGTGGGCACGAGCGCGTGCGCTGCCAACGCGAACGACCGATCCTCTGCCGCGGATGCCGTCACCGTTGAGAACTGCGGAATCGACGTCACGGTAAGTGAACCGCCTGAACGCGTATACGCCGCCTATCAGCCGGCCATCGAGATCGCGCACGCGTTAGGTATCAGCGATCGCCTGATCGAGACCGCGTTCCTTGATGCACAGGTGCTGCCGGAATACACGCAGGCCCAGAGCGAGGTTCCGTATGTGGAGAAACTGCCCAGCCGCGAGGCCATGTTGGCCACCGCGCCTGACTTCATCCTGTCGGGGTATAACAACGTCTTCACCGAAGATGGTGCTGGTGATGAGGGTTTCGGGACTCGGGCAAGCCTGGCCGAACTAGGCATCCAAAGTTGGATCCTCAGTCCGCTGTGTCCTAGTGAAGACGGGCTCTCCGATGAGGCGATTGATCCCGCTTCCGTCGATGTGGAAACGATCTACGACGACCTGAATGACCTCGGCGTCCTATTCGATGTCGAGGAGCGCGCTGAGGAGGTCATCGCGGACCAGCAGCAACGCATCGCCGCCGTCGAGCAGGCGCTCGCTGGAGTAGATACGCCCAGCGTCGCGATCGTCCTGCTGGACGAAGGTGGGGGCATTCGCGTCGCCGGTGGTATCGACTTCGGTACCCAGATCATCGAGCATGCGGGCGGGGTGAACGCGTTCGCCGACCTCGTCGATAAGCGCCATGTGGACATCGATCTCGAAGAGCTGATTGACCGTGACCCCGACGTCATCGTCACCAGCACGTGTTGCGACGCCTCCTATACCCGCGAGGACGGCGTGGAAGAAGTGCAGACGCTTATGCAGAACCCCGCGTTGGCAGGTATGTCGGCGGTGCAGAGCGAGCAGGTGTATCCGTTCCTGTTTGCTGACCGCGCGGCGGGGGTCCGCGTCGCCTACGCGATCGAACTGATGGCTTCGCTCCTGCACCCCGACTTGGTCCCGCCCAGCGAGGATTAGGCCGAGCAAGATGCAGCGGAGTGACAATACGGTGATGCCGGCCGCGCCGGCTTCCGAGCGGCCGGTCGAGGCCGCGCGCCCGGCTGCCCGCGTTGCTGTTCCTCGCGCCGGTTTATTGAGCGGCCACTGGCGTTCGCTCGGCATCCTGCTTGCCGTTGCGGTGCTGGTGGTCGTAGCGCTGGCTTCTGTCCTGCTAGGCACGCTCTCCGTCAACCTCTCCGACGTGTTCGGCGCCGTCACGGGTCCACCGGACACAGACGTTGAGCGGGCTGTTCGCTACATCCGAATCCCGCGCACGGTGACGGGTCTACTAGCGGGAGCGGCGCTCGGTATCGCCGGTGCGGTAATGCAAGGCCTCACCCGTAACCCGCTGGCGGGCCCTGGCCTGTTGGGTGTCAATGCCGGCGCGGCGCTGGCGGTGGTCCTGGCAATGATTGGCCTAGGCATCACTACCGCCGCCGGTTATGTGTGGTTCGCCCTTGCCGGTGCCGCCGTCGCCGCTGTCTTCGTTTACACGCTAGGTTCTCTCGGCTTGGGCGGTGCCACACCCGTGAAGCTTGCGCTGGCCGGGGCAGCATTCACCGCGCTGCTGGGCGCATTCACCACGATGATCACGTTGCAAGACGCCTCGACAATGGACGACTTTCGTTACTGGGTCGTGGGGTCGTTGACTCGTGCGGACAGCGACACGCTGAGCGCAGTGGCGCCGTTTCTCGCCGTTGGTATGGTCCTGGCGGTTGGCTTGACCCGTTCGCTGAATGCCCTGGCGCTGGGCGACGATCTCGCCCGCACCCTCGGCACCCGTTTATGGATCGCCCGTGCCGTGGGGGCCCTCGCAGTGGTCCTACTCGCTGGCGGCGCCACTGCTATCGCCGGCCCGGTCGGGTTCATCGGCCTGGTGGTATCGCACATCGCACGGATGATCACCGGACCGGACTACCGCTGGGTGCTCGCCTGGACCGCCGTACTCGCCCCCACACTGCTACTGATAGCCGACATCCTGGGTCGCATTCTGGTCCAACCTGAACAACTTCAGGTTGGCATCATCACGGGACTGGCCGGCGCACCGTTCTTCCTTTACCTCGTCCGCAATCGCAAGGTGATTGGAACATGAAGTTGTTGGTTCGTCGCGGACCGACTCGGGACACCCTCGTAGTGGCTGTTCGAGGCGGCGCTGTCTCGTTCCGGCTCAGTCGCGCCTCCGTGTTGCTCACCATCCTCGCGGGCGCGGCAGCAGTTGCCATCGCCACGGCGTCGTTAACCCTCGGGGTGTACCCAATCTCGGTGTCCGATGCCATCACCATCGTCGGTGGCGGAGGCACGCTCATTGAACGTGATGTTGTGCTGGGCGATCGCCTGCCCAGGGCGCTGACCGGCCTCGGCGTCGGTGCAGCGTTCGCACTGTCGGGCGCCATCCTGCAGCGCATCGCCGCCAACCCGCTGGTCAGTCCCGATGTCATCGGTATTAACTCTGGCGCCGCGATGGGCGCACTGATCGTGCTGCTCATCGCGGGAGGCAGCGGCCCGCAGCTGGTCGTCGGCGCGCTCATTGGTGCGATCGTCGCAGCCATGATGATTGTGCTCATCGCCTATCGGCGCGGACTGCACGGGTTCCGGCTGGTGCTGGTGGGCATCGGCGTCGCCGCGATGCTCTCCTCGGCTATCTCGTACTTGCTTACCCGCTCGGACATCCACCGCGCCATGAGCGCCGCCGCCTGGTTGACCGGCAGCCTCGCCAACCGCAGCAGCATGCACGCGACGATTATCGGCATTGCCCTGATAGCGGCGATCCCAGCTTTGGTCGTCGGTTCAAGGCACCTACGGCTCCTCGAACTTGGCGACGACCTCACCCGCTCCCTGACCGGCGCTGGCCAAGGCCGCAAGGTGGCTTTGCTGCTGCTCGCCGTGGTCCTTGCTGCGATGGCCACCGCAGCCGCGGGACCTATCGGATTCGTTGCGTTGGTGGCGCCGCAGATTACCCGACGCATCCTTGCTGAACGGCAGGTCGCTCTGGCGCCTTCAGCCGCTGTCGGAGCACTCGTGGTTGTTGGTGCAGATCTCGCGGGCCGACTGTTATTCGCGCCTTCAGAGATGCCCGTCGGCGTTCTGACCGCAATCATGGGAGCGCCAGTCCTGCTCTACCTCCTCGCCCGCGCCCACCGCATAGGAGCCGCCGGATGAAGTCTCAGCGATCACCGGTCACCGCGTCAGTCGCGGTGACCACCAATCAGCTCAGTCTGGGATACGGCCACGCGCGGGTCGTCGATCAGGTGACGACGAGCCTGCCCGCCGGTCGCATCACGGCGATCGTCGGGCCAAACGGCTGCGGCAAGTCGACTCTCCTGCGGGGCTTGGCCCGTCTGCTGTCGCCGCAGCATGGCAGCGTCCAGTTGGACGGTGTCGAACTCACCGAGATGTCGGCGCGGACCCTGGCCCGCACCCTGGGCCTGTTGCCGCAACAGCCCATTGCGCCGGACGGCATCACCGTCGCCGATCTTGTCGGCCGGGGCCGCCACCCCCATCAACGCTGGTTCCGGCAGTGGAGTGCGGACGACGAAGTCGCGGTTGCTGACGCAATGGCCGCGACTAGTGTCGACGATTTGGCAGATATGCCGATCGACGAGCTCTCTGGCGGCCAGCGCCAGCGGGTATGGATCGCGCTCGCGCTCGCCCAGGGCCCCGACGTCATGCTGCTTGACGAGCCCACGACCTTCCTTGATTTAGCGCATCAACTCGAGGTCCTCGACCTCCTCGCCTCCCTCAACCGCCGGCTCGGACGCACCATCGTGCTGGTGCTGCACGACCTCAACATGGCCAGCCGTTACGCCCACCACCTGGTGGCCATGCGCGCGGGCACGGTGGCCACCGCGGGGCCTCCCAGCGAGGTTGTCACTACGGAGATGGTGCGTGAAGTATTCGGTGTGGAAGCCACCGTGATCACAGATCCCGTGGTCGGTACGCCGCTTGTCTTGCCCCACCAATCGACCGACATCGAGGTCACCCGATGACAGAACGGGTCTTGGTCGGCATGTCGATCCGTGAAGCCGACGCCGCCAGCGAACTGAGAGTCGCCGCGGAGGAGGCCGGCGCACGGCTCGCCTTCCTGCAGATCTCCGAACCCGCGCTATCGACCGTCCTGAACGAACTTGCCGATGCTGGCGCGACACGGATCGAACTGGTCGGCGTCAGCTTCGGGCCGCTTGCGCCGGGTCTGTCTTGGTTGCGGCGGGTCGCCGCGCACTGGTGGCGTGAACGCGGTCCCGAGCCTCCCGAGATCATGATCGCCACCGCCCTGGTCGGGCCAGAGATCGGCGAGCATGGCGCGATCGAGGCTGCCGCGCAGGAGGTTCGCCCGATCCGAGGAACAGAGCCGGTAATCGCCGTACAGCCCGATGACGTCTGGTACGGGGGCATCCTGCCCACCGATGTGACCAGGCTCATCGACGCCCACCTCGTCGCCGGCCGACCACTCGATGAAAAGCGGATTAGGTAGAGCGGGAATACGCATCCTGAACCCGTACCGCGGCTGGTAGTCCGACGGGGCATCGGTAGTCACAAACGCCTCACTCGTCTCCCCCGGCACATCGATACCTAATGCTCGATAACGTTGAGATAACGAAAACCTATGGTCAGTTGATTAGGTGATCCCTAACGCGCAAGCCTCTGACTGGGGGTCAAATCCTTAAGACCAATTAACACGAATGGTGCTCCAGTCACCAGAACCCCCTCGCATTTGCTGTCTGTCCGAGTAGTTCGGGCCATCTTTGGCATGCCCGCAAACTTCTCACTCAATGGAGTAAAGGAGACATATGCGTACGAAACGTCGTGGTTCGACGGCGCACAGAAAGGTCGCTCGCACTAGATGGCGGCGGCCTTTACGTTCGACAATCGCAACGGGGACAGCGCTAGCCCTCGTCGCGAGTACGTTCGCGTTAGGGGGAGCGTCCGCTGCTGGACTCGATACCTATCCGGATGATCCGGCCGAGGCCGAGGCAAGTTTGCTGGATATGGCCCTCGCTGGGAACGACTTGTTTGGAGTCGCTCAGTCCAACGCCGGGTCTGTTCAGGATCCTGGACCGAATCAGGAGGCATTTAGCGGGACGCTTGCGGGTACTGAAATCGTTGATTTCGGCTCGGGGTTTCAGATCCCATTAGATCAACTCATCAGTTTTGGTGAACTTGGCGCGCTTCAGAGCGAATCGACCGCCACGGACAGCGGGAACGCCGAAGCGATATCCGGTATTGCAGGCGCCGACGGCGGAGTCACGCTTGACGGCACCGACTCCGATTTCGGTGAGGCCTCGATCGACCTACTGTCTCTGTTCGACGCGGCAGGCATCAGCGAGATCACGGATCAAATGATTGATCAGGCCGAAATCAACTTCGGCCTTGGTGGTGCGTGGGTTGAAGCAATTGAGGGCGTCTTCCAAGATCCCGACTTGGTGGGCGAACTCGCGCAATACCGCGCCGGCTCACTCAGCCTGGATCTGCATTCGCCGGTAATTGAACAGGCGGCCACGGGTGTCAGCGATGCGGCTGGCCAGATGGAACAGGCCCTTCTCGAGCAGATCAACACGCTGCTCGATATAACGAGCCTGGTGAGCCTTGTGCCCGGCGCGGAGCTGGACGTCAACGTGGTGAGCACGCTCCAGCAGGATGTGTTGGACGCGATTCTGCTCGCGCCGATCAGCACCGACGATGGTCTGGCCACGATTGATATCGGAACCGGAACGCTGTCCGTTGACCTCGGCCGGATTGGTGGTAACGACGACGGCGTGATCGATCGCCCGGTCGGAATCAACAACCAGAACCCCAATACCGAACTCATCGACGACGAAACGTACCCGTTCGTTGCCAGTAGCGTGCATGACGTCATCGAGAAGGTCATTGATGTGGGTGTCGGTGCAGCGATCGACTCGCTGCAGGCAGTAACGCTTGAGTTCGATGGTTCTGTCCCGATTGTGGGCTCGGCGTCCTTTGGGATCAACCTGACCGGCGAGGTCGTTGAACCGTGCACCGGCAGTGCGTGCGTCGTGTTCGCGCCGATCATTGCGGCTGCGCAAACCGCTACAGGGCCGATTTACGATGCTCTCGCAGACCCTGAAGGGCTTCTGTACGAAGCGTTCACCACGATCAAAACTGACATGATCACGATTCCAATCAGGGCAGCGATCGACCCACTGCTCGAGTTGGTCGCGCAGAACGTCTTCTCGGTGCAGTTGAACCACCAAGAGACGCAGATGTGCACCATGCCTGACGGCAGTGAGGCCGTCACGGCCCTGGAGGTCTCCGCGCTGAGCTTCGGTGTTGCTGGAGGCACAGCACGACTAGGAATCGGAAATGCAGGTGTGCGCGTTGACGCCTGCGAGACAGCAGCCATCACTCCTGAGCTGACGGTCGACACGCCAGTTCCAGTTGGCCTCTGCGCTGACGTTTCCTCGAGTGGGTGGAATCCCGAGTCTGAGGTCACGCTGCAGTTGACCGACGCTGACGGTAGCCCGATCGGTGACGCGGTCACCGTGACGACCGATGCCGACGGCAACCTGCCGGCAGACACCTGCGTCACGATCCCCGAAGGAACCGAGCCCGGTGATTACACGCTCACCGCTTCGGATCCCGATGGAAATGAGGCCACCGACACCATCGAGGTTTATGCACCCGCGCTCGAGGTAGAAACGCCGGCCGAGGTCGGTCAGTGTGCTGCCGCCACTGGCACGGGCTGGCTGCCGGAGTCTGAGGTCACGCTGCAGTTGACCGATGCTGACGGTAACCCGATCGGTGACCCGGTCACGGTGACGACCGATGCCGATGGCAACCTGCCTGCAGATACCTGCGTCATGATCCCCGAAGGAACCGAGCCCGGTGATTACACAGTGGTCGGCACCGACGACAACGGCGCAGAAATCAGCACACCAGTGATGGTGGTTGAGGCTGGTGTCCCGGCGATCGACGCTTCCTCCCCGGCTCCTGCCGGCGGTGAAAGCACGATCACCTCCACCGGATGGGGCCCCGACACCGAGGTCACGCTGCAACTACTGGACCCTGCCGGTAACCCGGTTGGTGACCCGGTCACGGTGACCACCGATGCCGACGGCAACCTGCCGGCTGACACGATGTTGCCGATCCCGGATGACGCCACCGCTGACACCTACTCGGTGCAGGCCAGTGATCCTGATGGCAACGAGGCCACAGACACCATCGACGTCTACGTCCCGGCGCTGGAAGCTGGTTCGCCGGTGGCTGCGGGTGATTCGACTCCGGTTACCGGTAGTGGTTGGGTGCCGGAGTCTGAGGTCGCGTTGCAGTTGACTGATGCTGACGGTAATCCGGTTGGTGATCCGGTCACGGTGACTGCTGATGCTGAGGGCAATATTCNCTGAGGGGACTGAACTTCTGGTTCCTGAGGGGACTGAGCCTGGTGATTACACGGTGGTGGGTACCGATGAGAACGGTGCAGAAGCGACTACCGGCATCATCAAGGTTTATGCTCCCGCGCTCGAAGTAGAAACGCCGGTCGAGGTCGGTCAGTGTGCTGCTACGACTGGTTCGGGGTGGCTGCCTAATAGCGAGGTCACGTTGCAGTTGACTGATGCTGAGGGCAACCCGGTTGGTGATCCGGTGGTGGTGACGACGGATGCTGAGGGCAATTTGCCGGCAGATACGTGTGTCACGGTTCCTGAGGGGACTGAACCTGGTGATTATGCCGTGGTCGGTACCGATGAGAATGGTGCTGAAGTCAGCACGCCGGTCACCGTTGGTGCTGGTTCGGGCGGCTCCGGCGGCTCGGGTGACGATGGCTCCGCGTCCGGTATCGGCGGCGGTAACGGTTCGGGATCGGGTAACCCGATCGACGATCCCTGGAATTCGAACGGGGACCTTGCCCACACGGGTGTCGATGTTCCGTCGTTGCTGTCTCTGGCATTGCTCTTGATCGTTGCGGGTGGGCTTACGTTCGCCTTCGACGGTCGCCGGCGGAAGCGAGGTGGGGCTCACTTGTAGCTAGCGGTTACAAGTAAGGGGCGGTGGTGGCCTGACGTATCAGGCCACCACCGCCGCACCATTCTCGTCGATATGTTGGGATTCATGTCTTTTCGTGCCGCCCGTACTAGCGTTGCTGCAGTCATCATCACGACGGCGTCTCTGCTCGCTGGCTGTGAGGAGCCGGCACAGGAGCCGGCACCAGACTCCTCCGGTAGCTTCGACTGCGATGAGGGCGCACCAATCAGCCAGCAGTTCGATTCAGGATCAGCGTGGGCGATGTGCTGGAGCGTGCACGAAGACTTTGGGCTCGTGCTCTCGGACATCACGTTCACGCCTGCCGGAGGCGAGGCCATCCCCGTCATTGCCTCCCTGTCCATCGCGCAGCTTGAAGTCCCTTATGACCACGGTGAAACTACTACCGAGGACATCACTGAGGCTGGGTTCGGCGGCGGCCACATGCTGACGCTTACCGACACCCATTGTGTCGGCGAGGTCCTTGCAGCCGAGATCCCCTACGTCGGGGAGGGGGAAGTCGGCGCTAGTCCTGTCCGGGATGTGCTCTGCTCGGATGTGGTCGACGCAGGTGTCGCATACACCTCGAATGACACGGGGCAGACTCAGGCTGCTCGTCGCAGCGAATGGCAACTCTCGACCCTCTCGCGGGTTAGTTGGTACGAGTACATCTCGCTATACACCTTCGGTGACGATGGATCTATCCGCCCGTCGCTCGGTGCTACCGGCAACCTATCGCCGGTGGACTACACGGACAGCGATCATGGCTGGCCGGTGGGAGAGGGCGATGACGACCACGCTGCCAGCCATTCGCACAACGCTGTCTGGCGCATTCATTGGAGCCTCGGCGGCGGCGATCTCGCTGTACAGCAGTATGACGCTTCGCCAACCGGTGTATACGGGCCCAAGTCGGAGGTGGTTGACGGGTCCCTCGCTGATCTCGATCATCCGACAACAGCCGAGTGGGTCGACCGGCGGTGGTGGCGAGTATTGGCCCCTGAGATCCTGAACGCCGACGGCCACCCGATCTCCTATCAGATCGATCTCGAGTACACCGATACCTTCACTTTTACCTCTGACGCGCACACACACGGCAGCGACGCGGGGTACGACGTTGCGTTCACCAACGCCAGCACGTGTGAACTGTTCGCGACGAGTAACCCGGGAGACTGCGGCGATAGCGTACTTGACTACGTAGCGGATTCGAGTACGGAGCAACTTTCTGATGTGGTCTCTTGGGTCGCGGTTGGGTTCCACCACGTCGCCCGCGATGAGGATCAGGGCCCCATGGACTCGCACTGGCAGGGGTTCACTTTGTTGCCTCGAGACCTCACTGCACAGCGCATCAATCCGCCAGAGGGGTACGCCGATCTCAACGGTGAACCGGGCGAGGCGTGGCAACTGCCAGGGTCTTAATCAATCGACGGCGGGCCGTCTCGCGGTCAGGTGCGATCGCATTCGGAAGCGTAATCGACCAGCGCCGCCCATCCCTCGGGGCTGAGCGCATATGACGAGACGGTGTCGTTCGTCAGGGACCGCCACGCTGACGGGCGGGCAATGAGCGTCGCTGTGATCGCCGCGAGCAGCGCCGCCGAACGCCATTCCCCACCGCGTACTGGCGTGAGTTCCTCGCGACTGCCGCGATACGGGCCGCGACGCAGCACCCCATTGACGGCTTCGGCCGCGATACGGCGCCGTGAGGAACCCGAGTCTGCCGCTCCAGTGAGCGCGAGCAGGAGTTGATGAGTACGGACCTCGGGTATCGAGGCGGGCTGCGGAGCCGCCTGATCGAACGCTGCGGCCATCAGTGCACCGAGTAGGTCTACTCCGCTGGCTGCAGCATTGGCCGGTTCGACCAGTCGCGGATTCACGTCTATCACCAGCGGCCCGTCGGAGGTGAGAATCAGGTCGGCGCAGAGCGCACCGTGCCACCGCAACTCGCTACCTATACGGTGCAGCGGCGCAAGGACGTCGTCGCGCGCGAGACTTCGTTTACGGCTCGCCCCGCCGCCGGATCCCTCCGCGAGACGCTCGTTGGCATGTGCCGCCACTAGTTCGCCGTGGCGCCACACCGACTGCGCCATCACCAACTGCCCTGCTGTGGGCTGCTGCATCACCAGTTCTTCGCCGCTGGCGATGCTCGGCAGTTCGGCGCGATTTCTGGCCAGCACCACACCGGTTGATCCCGTGGCCACCGGCTGTTTGGCGTAGATCGGGAATCTGTCCCAGGTCTGGATTCCCTCCGCGGTGACGATATGAGTCGCGGGAGTGTCGACGCCGAACTCGGCAAGTGTTGCGGCCGCCGAGACCTTGTCCTGCAACTTGCGAAGCGCCGCGAAGGGTGGGACGACTGTACGCACGCCCGAGTCCTCGACGAGGTCGGCGCACGCGCTCAACGCGGCCGCCTGTTCCTGTGTCGGTAGCAGCACGTCGTACTCGCCATCCTGTGCGATCCTCAGCGCTTCCTGCACCCACGTGATGGGATCGCGGCCATACGGCGTAATCCGGTACCGAGTCCCGATCGCGCGGGTCATCGCTGCCAGTCCGAATCCCGTGCCGCCGAGGGTGTCGACTCGATGACCGCCGGCGTGCAGCAAACCCGCGGTTTGCCGAGACGCCAGGCTAGACCCGTCAGTGAGAAGTATCTTCATCGAGTTAGTATATACAGTAAACTTACGATCTTGACAGGAGAACTTCAGTGGCCAGACCAGCGCTCATTGATCGCAGCGCGATTCTCGATGCCGCACTTGGGGTGGCCGACGAGAAGGGGATCGATGCGGTGACGATGGGGGCGGTCGCCAGCCGGTTGGGGGTGTCCGCGATGGCTCTGTATCGGCACGTAGGCACTAAATCGGAGTTGCTTGACGGTCTCGTCGAACGATTGCTCGATGAGATCCCTGGCCAGAAGGGGAAGCTCGCCCCGTCCGCCCAGCTAGCGGCGTACGCCGACGGTGTGCGGACGCTGGCGCGCCGCCATCCGGGCGCGTTCGTGCTGCTGCTGGCGCGACCTGCGCGGACGGATGGCGCGCGGCGGCGCCGGGACGAGTTGGTCGATCTGTTGCACCGAATGGGCGTGCCCCGATCACGCGCGAGACGCCTTGAGCGGCTAATCAGCACGATGGTCCTTGGCTACGCGGCGAGCGAGGTGATCGGTCGATTCGACGCCCACTCACAACATGTGCGAGACGGGGATTGGCGCGCGTTAGGGGACGCCGTAGATCAGATGATTGACGCTGCGATCTCGCGATGACCACGGGCCTCATGGCGTCGGCAACCGAGCGAGGGCGTTCAGAGCCGATTCATAGCATCGCCACAGGTTGCGCAAGGGTTCGCCGCCCATGCTTTCGGTATCGATCCAACCGACTGCTTGGAGGACCAATATGGCGCGCATTCCCGAGGCCACCTACACACCTGAAGGACCCACCTACGAAGGGCGCCTGCTTGATCGTTCCGATGAGGAAGTGGTCGATCAAGGTGCTCGATTCGATATTCAGACCGTGATCACTCGGCGCGGCGTCATCGGTGTCTTCGGCGCTGCTGTTGGCGCGGCCGTCCTATCTGCCTGCACCCCGTCGGACTCCACAAGCCGCTCAGCGTCCGGTGGCACATCATCTACCGCGTCGACCTCCGCCGGATCGTCGTCCACCGGGACCTCGGCTGCCGAATCAACGGCGGCGAGCGGAGGCCTTCCCTCGGGTGAGATCCCGGAAGAGACTGCCGGGCCATACCCGGGCGATGGGTCGAACGGGCCCGATGTGCTCGAGCAGAGCGGAATCGTCCGCTCAGACATTCGCTCCAGCATCGGTGGCGGTGCGACTGCGGATGGAGTCGGGCTGCAGTTGACCTTGACGGTGCTCAATATGGCCAACGACGACGTTCCATTCGAGGGCGCCGCGGTCTATGCCTGGCATTGCGATGCGCAGGGGCGCTACTCGATGTACTCCGAGGGGGTCGAGGACGACACGTATCTGCGCGGCGTTCAGGTCGCGGATGCGGACGGCAACGTGTCGTTCGCATCGATCTTCCCCGGCTGCTATGCCGGCCGCTGGCCGCACATCCATTTCGAGGTATATCCAGATGTCGACTCGATCGATGACCCGCAGAACGCTATCGCAACGTCTCAGATCGCGCTCCCGAAAGATAGCTGCGAGGCGGTCTATGCGACCGCGGAGTACGACGGATCCGCGGACAATCTCTCGCAGGTCAGCTTGGACTCCGACGGCATTTTCGCCTCGGACGGCGGCGAGTTGCAACTCGCGACCGTTAGCGGCGATACGTCCAACGGCTACCAGGCCACGCTCACGGTCCGCGTCGACACGAGCACGGAACCCGGTAACGCAGATATGGGTGGCGCTCCGGACGGCGGCACAGGGGCCGGGCCGGGTGGACAAGGCGCCGGCAGTACACCGAACTAGCCGCGGCTCCACGAACGCCAACTCACCAACTAGATCATCTATATACAAAGGAAAAACATGTTCTCAAACCTTACTGGCTGGCATGCAATCATCATTCTGGCCGTCGTCGTGCTGCTTTTCGGGGCTGCCAAACTACCGGCGCTGGCCAAGAGTGTCGGCCAGTCCATGCGCATCTTGCGCAGCGAGGTCGAGCATTCGACTGAGCCGACGACAGCGGCCCCGAGTGTCGCAGCACCGTCGACAAGAGTGGCCAGCGATGAGTCGGCTAACGCATCGTCCAGTGCTGGTGTCGTCAGCGTGAATGCGGCTCCGATTCGCGAAGCGGCTCAGGCATGAGCTCCGCGGCCGCGCGTACGGCGATGCCCTGGGGCGAGCACCTGAGTGAGGCGCGGCGCCGGGCGGTGCGTGCGGCCGCGGCCTTACTTGCTTCGGTGGTGATTGGATACGTCCTCTCGGATGCTGTCATGACGCTACTGCGTGAGCCAATCGTGCAGATCGCCGAATCTCGACAAGCCACGTTGAACTACGACACCGTGACCGGCGCATTCAACCTACGAATGCGGATCGCCCTGTTCTCCGGGTTATTCATCGCCAGCCCGATCCTGATGTACGAGCTGTTCGCGTTCCTGGCGCCGGGTCTGCAGCGCCGCGAACGTCGATACCTTGTCGGATTCGTAGCAACGGCGGTGCCGTTGTTTCTCGCCGGCGGGCTGGTTGGTCTGAGACTGTTCCCGAACATGGTTGAACTGCTGGTCGGGTTCGCCTCCAGCGAGGACAGCACCATCCTGCAGGCCTCCGAGTACTTCGACTTCGCGATGCGGATCGCTGTGATGTCGGCGATTGCGTTCGTGCTCCCGGTGCTACTGGTGATGCTGAACTTCGTCGGCGTCCTAACCGGCGCCGCGATGGTGCGGGCGTGGCGACCTGCGCTGATCGCAATCCTGGTGTTCAGCGCCCTGGCGACCCCGTCGGCCGATGTGGTGTCGATGGTGCTCATTGCCGGATGCCTTTGCGTACTCACCGCCGCAGCCGCGGTAGTCGGCGTGCTGCATGACCGGGCGTTGGAACGACGCGTAGCAGTCGCGCCAGATCCCGACCCTGCTGATATCCGGATTCCAGAGTTTGTCTGAATAGGAGAGACCGATGCTCGGACTGAGCGTGGAAAAGATTGTGGTGATCGTTCTCGTCGCCGCGGTCGTGGTAGGCCCCCAGCGGTTGCCTAGATATGTCGAGAAACTGGTCGGATTCGTCAACGGGGCACGCCACCTAGCGAACGGCGCCCGGGTGCGCGCGGAATCTGCAACCGGAGTGCCTTTCGATGCAACTCGCTGGAACCTCACCCAGTATGACCCGCGGCGGATCATTCGTGGTGCGCTTGATGAGTCCGACGCCGGTGATCTCGCGCCCATGCAAGCCACAACGGCTGCGGCGTACGACGACGCGGAGAACCCTGGCGCTGGTCGGCGTCTCATGCCGCCCGAACACGTGATCGCGGGTGCGGCGGACGGCGCCGTGCTGCGCGGGGCGCAGGCAGATCCGTCGGTCGGCGCGTCAGAGGCACAGGCGGTGTCGCAGCCGGCTGGATACATCATCGCCGGATCGTCGGGTCATCCGCGGCGAATACCGCTCAGCGTGTCACTCAGTTCGGTTGATGGGCAGGGTGACGGTGAACTGCGTGCCGCCTCCATCGCTAGCGACGCTCACCTGTCCGCCATGAGCGCGCACGATCGCTTCGACGATCGCGGTGCCGAGGCCAGTGCCGCCGTCGGCACGTGACCGCGCCGAATCGCCGCGAGAGAATCGATCGAAGATATGGGGCAGCAGTTCATGCGAAATACCCGGGCCATCGTCTGCGACCCGGAGCACGGCGTGCCTGCCATCGGCGGAAGTGAACAGCCGCGTGCTGATGGTCGTGCCGACCGGCGTATGCGTTCCCGCGTTCGCGAGCAAGTTCACCAGCACCTGGCGGATCCGATCCGGATCGCCAGTCACCTCAAGGTCAGCCGCGTCATCGGAAAGTTCGAGGATCCACGTGTGGTCGGTCGCGGTGATCCGGGCATCGGCGCAGGCCTCGACAACCAGACCGGCGAGCTGGATGGATTCGGTCCGCAGCGGTACGCCGGAATCCAGGCGGGCCAGGAGCAGGAGGTCATCCACGAGAGCGGTCATCCGTACCGACTCGGAGCGGATCCGCTGCACCGAGTGGCTGATTTCCTGAGGGAGGTCAGCGTCTGCGCGGGCAACGAGGTCCGCGTAACCGCGGATGGTGGTCAGCGGCGTGCGCAGTTCGTGGCTGGCATCGGCGATGAACTGACGCAGACGCTGTTCGCTCTGTTCTCGGATCCGCAGCGATTCTTCGACGTGTTCCAGGAGGGTGTTCAGGGCTCCGCCCACCTGACCAACTTCCGTGTGTCCGTCGGAATCCGCGGCCGTCACACGTTGCGGAATCACGACGACACCGGAGGTCAGCGGCGTGTGGGTGACCTTGGCGGCCACACCGGCGACGCGCCGCAGTGGTCGCAGCCCGAGGCTGATGAGCGCGATGGCTACCAGGAGCGCGATGATCACCGCGATCACGGCGACGATGACGAAGGTGATGATGGCGTCCCGCACGGTCTGGGTGACCTCATCGAGCGAGTGCGCGGAAATGACAGTGGCTGGCTTGCCCATCACCTCGACGGAATCGGCTGCGACTCGATACTCTCCGGCGGCGCCGAGGTCGACGTCCTCGGGTTGATCGGCGGTGCCGGCCGACGCCGTGAGCGCGGCGATCTCGTCGTCGCTGAGCGCGCGGTCCGTTCCGTCATGCTCAGTCAGTTGAGCGAGCAGTGGAACGTCGTTCACAATCACGAGCGAGATCGAGCCGGGCTGTGGACCCGGACCGAGGGTGGGCCCTTGGTTCTCGGGTGGTTCCGGCTGGGCGTCGTTCAAGCTTCGTGCCGACGCATCGAGCGCGACGCGCACCTGTCCGTCCAACCGATCGAGCAGGCTTCGCTGTTGGATTCCCACGCTGACGCCGCCAATAATCGCGACCGCGATGACGATCAAACCGGCGGTCAGCGCGGTGAGTTGCCACTTCAGTGGCCAGCGGCGGCGGGACGAGGCGGCGATCTGGGCGGCCGAGGTTGCTGGTGCGGGGTCCTTAGTCATTGGCGGGCCGAATCGAATAGCCCGCGCCGCGGAAAGTGTGGATCATCGGCGGGCCGAGCGCGTCGATCTTCTTGCGCAGGTAGGAGATGTAGAGCTCAACGACGCTCGCCCGGCCACCGAAGTCGTACTCCCACACGCGGTCGAGGATCTGCGTCTTGCTGAGTACGGCGCGGGGGTTCTGCATCAGGTAACGCAGCAGCGCGAACTCGGTGGCGGTCAGGTCTATCGGCGTCCCCGCGCGCGTGACATCGTGAGTCTGCTCGTCAAGCGTGAGATCTCCGACGACGATGCGCGTGCTGAGCGGGGCGGACTGAACGTGTCGGCGAATCATGCCGCGCAACCGGACGATGACCTCTTCGAGACTGAACGGTTTTGTGACGTAGTCGTCGCCGCCCGCCTGGAGTCCGGCGATACGGTCGGCGACGTCATCCTTCGCGGTCAGGAACAGCACAGGTACGTCGTTTCCCTGCTCGCGTAGCCGGCTGACCGTGTGGACGCCGTCCAGTCCAGGCATCATCACATCGAGGATCACGATGTCCGGGTCGAATTCGCGTATCGCGCGCAACCCCTCATAACCGTCGCTCGCCGTCCGGGGCTGCCATCCCTCGGTGCGGGCGGCCATGGCGAGCAGGTCGCTGATCAGCGGATCGTCGTCGACGATCAGTACCCGGATCGGTTCGCCGTCCGGACGAGTGGGCGCGGTCATGCTCCGAAATCTAACAGCGCCGCCGCTATTCGTACCCGGCGATGATCTGAGCGAGTTCGGCGTAGCCGGCCTCTTGCGCCAATTGGCGTGGGGTATTTCCGTTGGCATCGGCAATTGACGGCTCGGCGTCCGCTTCCAACAGAGCGGTGACGATCTGTTGATACGTCGATCCACCGTCACCGAACACGATCGCTTCCAGCAGCGCTGTCCATCCCAGGTCGTTGATGTGGTTGACATCGATGCCTGTCTGAACCACCCACTCGACGTACGCCAGATGGCCGCGTTCACTCGCCGGATGGATCGACAAGCCACCGAATCGGTTCTTTATCGCTACATCTGGATTCGCCGGCCGCAGGGCTTCGGCCATCGGCACGCTGCCGGTGACGCCGGTGACCAACCACGGAGTGTCGTGCCGGTTATCGAGAGCGTCTGGATCGGCGTCCATCGCGACCAGCAGGCGGGCCACGTCGACGCGATCGTACGTCGCGGCGATGAGCAGGGGAGTGCGCTCGCTGTCGTCGCGCACCTCCAGGTTGGCCCCGGCGCGCAATGCGGCAGCGGCCTGGTCGGCATCCCCGGATTCGGCGGCCGCTAGCAGGGACGCGTCGGGGTTCGCGATACCGCTCGCTTCCTGCGCGGTGGTCAATGCCGCCGCGATGTCATCGAACCCTTTCGCGGTCGCCATCTGTTGTGGGGTCAGTTGTTCGGTGCCGGATGCGGTGTCCAGGTCGACGCCGCCTGCGATCAGCACGCGCACCGTATCGAGTGATGCGGCGTCTGCGTCCCCGTACCAGACGGCTTCGTGGATCGCTTGATAGCCGGACGCGTTCACGTGGTCTTGCTCGATTCCGGCCACCAGGAGCTCCCCGACGATCGTCGCCAGTCCGCGTTCGGCGGCGCGAATCAGCGCGGTTCCGTAGTAGCTGTCCTTAGCCGCGAGATCCGCACCGTGCTGCAGGGCCAACCTCAGCATCTCTAGCGGTCCTTCGCTGGCCGCGATCAGGAACGCCGACTGCTGGGTTTCGTCTTGAGCGTTGACGTCTGCGCCCTGCGCGATGAGCTCCGCGGCAGCCTCGACGTCGCCGTCCCAGGCGGCCTGGCGCAACTGTGCATCCATGGCCTGCTGGTCTTGCTTCTTGTTGTTGTCACTGGGGCTGGGGGCTGGCGCACTCGTACTTGCCTCAGACGTGCTCGTCGGTGCGGAGTTTGTCGGCGCCGAGCTTGAGGTGTCGGTTCGCGGCCCTGATCCGGTATCGGCACCGGCTCCGCAGCCGCTCAGCAGCAGTGCGACGCCGAGGACGAGGGCGCTGACTATTCGTGTGTGGGGTGACATGTGGGCCTCCGGATCGTGATGAGCGCGCGGTGGACCGCCCTCGCGGCGCAGATTGAGACCTCGATACCGATCTTCGTCCAGTGCGTCGTCGGTATCCATCGTCGGTGGTTTCCGCGTCGCGCACACCGGGCATCGGGTTAACCCGAAATAGCCGATCGGATGATGCGCGCAACCGGATGCGTTCGTAGGCTGAATGGTCATGGACGTCGCCACGAACGGATCCGCTGTGCAGCAGGCCGATGCGCGACGTCCTGGCGGCGGATTGTTGGGCTCGATCAGAAACCTCGACCCGTGGCTGCACATCGCGCTCGCTGCGCTGATCGCCAGTTGTACCGCGCGATACGTCTCTCGGCACGGCCTGGACGCAAGCGGCGTCCTGATTCTGCTCGGCGCGATCGCGTTGATGGGTGCGTACGCCGTGCGCCCGTTCGCCCGGCGCACGGTATCCGGTTCCCGGGTATGGGTCGGCGTGATCATCGCGATCTGGGCCGTACTGACGCTCGTCGCGCCGTCCTTCGCATGGACCGCCGTACCGCTGGCCTTCGCGGCGATGCAGGTGCTGCCGTTCCGATATTCGCTTCCGGTGGTCGTGCTGATGACCGCGGTGGTAAGTTTTGCCTGGCTGCGTATCGTTCCCGAGTTCGACCCCACACTCATCGTCGGACCGGTCGGGATCGCCCTGGTCACGGTGATGTCGTTCCGTGCACTGGAGCGCGGCTCGTTGCTCCGACAACGTCTGTTGGACGAACTGACCGACGCTCAGGCTGATCTGGCGCTCGCACAGCGGCGGGCCGGAGCGCTCGCCGAGCGAGCCCGGCTGTCGCGGGAGATCCACGATTCGGTTGGGCAGGGTCTGACCAGCATCAATCTGCACCTACAAGCCGCGGACCGGGAGTTCGCTGATCGCCCCGACCTGGCCCGCAGTTACGCCCACACGGCGTCACAGACAGCCCGCGAGAGCCTCGACGAGGTACGCCGGATCGTCCGCGATCTGGCGCCCGCCGTGCTCGATGACGCCGAGTCGCTCGTGCCGGCGATCCAGCGTGTGGTCGACTCGAAGGCCACCGATATTCCAGTCGAGATTCACGTGCATGGCGTGGAAACGCCGGTGCCGGTGGCGGTCGCGGGCGCGATCGTGCGCACCGTTCAGGGTGCGCTCGGTAACGTGCTCGAGCACGCCGGCCAGTGCCGGGTGGCGATCACGTTGACGTACGAACCCGACTCCTTGATCCTCGACGTACGCGATGATGGGCGCGGTTTTACGCCGCAGCGGCGAGGCTCGCGCGAGGCACGTGGGCATGGACTCGCGGGCATCGCGCGACGCGCTGAATCTCTGGGTGGGTGGGCGAATATCGAGAGCGCGCCGGGTGACGGGACGACGCTCACCGTGTGCATCCCGCTCTACGACAGACCATCGGGCACCGCTTCTGAAGGACAGCCGTGACTGCACTCGCATTAGTTCTCATCGACGATCACCCCGTGGTGCGCGCCGGGATCCGTGCGCTGCTCGATGCGCAACCAGACTTGAGGGTCGTCGGCGAGGGGGCCAGCCTCGCCGAGGCGATCGACGCGGTGACGGCGAACCGACCAGACGTCGTCTTGATGGACCTCAACCTTGGTGGTGGAGCTGACGGCGTGGACGCGACTCGCGCGATTCGCGCGCTGCCGGACCCGCCGGCGGTACTGGTGCTGACGACGTACGACACGGAAGCGGACGTACTCAAGGCGCTCGATGCGGGAGCTGCCGGCTACCTCCTGAAAGACGTCGCACCAGAGGTGTTGTGGGACGGAATCCGCACCGTCGCCGGCGGCGGAACGGTCTTCGCGGCGTCCGTGGCTGCGCGGCTCATCCGGCGCTCGGCAGATCCGTCACCGGGTATCACCGCGCGCGAGGTGCAGGTCCTGGAACTGCTATCGCGGGGATTATCGAACCGGGAGTTGGCGCGCGAGTTGTTGGTCTCCGAGGCCACCGTCAAGTCGCATCTGTCGCATATCTACGGCAAACTCGGCGTCGACACTCGCGCCGGTGCGGTGACGGCGGCCATCGAGCGCCGCGTCATCCGTACATAGTCCGTACCCGGCTGCTCAGGCGAGTTTGCGTAGCTCGTGCTTCTGTACCTTGCCGGTCGCTGTCTTCGGCAGGACGTCGGTCATCACGACGCGCTTCGGCACCTTGTAGCCGCCGAGGCGTTCCTTGCAATGTGCGATCACGTCTGCCTCCGTCACGTCGGTGCCATCGGTGACGACGAACGCGGTGACGGCCTCGCCCCAGCGTTCGTCCGGTACGCCGATTACGCCTGCATCCACGATATGTGGGTGTTCCAGGATCATCCGTTCGACTTCCATCGACGACACGTTCTCGCCGCCAGACTTGATCATGTCCTTCGAACGGTCGGTGAACCAGATGACGCCGTCTTCGTCCTTATAACCGAGGTCGCCGGTGCGCAGCCATCCGTTCGCGAACACTTCGCTGTTGACGTCGCCGCGGTTCCAATAGCCAGCCATCACCTGAGCGCCGCGGTAGACGATTTCGCCATGCTCCCCGCGTGGCAGCAGTTCGCCGCCTGGATCGACGATCCGGGTATCCACGGTGGCGACCGGCGGCCCCCAGGACGCCGTCTTCGTGACCTCGTGCTCGGGCAATTGAAATACCGTCGGAGGTACGCATTCGGTCATCCCCGAGCCCAGCAGGGCGTAGCCGTTCGGGAATAGTTTCTTGATCCGCCCCACTCGCTCGTCCGGCATTTGGGCCATCGCGTACATGCAGATCCGCACGTCTTCGAAGGTCTTTCCTTCCGCACGTGGACTCTGCAGCAGCAACTCGTACATGTGCGGCAGCAGCATGATGTGCGTGAGGCGGTCGTTCTTGAGCGAGTCGACGAATTGCTCGGGTTCAAAACCCGGCAGGGCGACGACGGTTCCACCGGTGGTCAGCGTCGGCATGGTCAGCACGTTCAGCGCGGTGGTGTGAAACAGCGGGACGATCACACCGAACACGCTGGGCTCGTTACCCCACTTGTGCCCGAACGTGATCGCAGTGGTCAGGCAGGCGACGACGACCGACACGTGAGCCGTGAGCACACCCTTGGGGCGGGACGTCGTACCGCTGGAATACAGACATTGCAGGATGTCCCGGTCGTACACCGGGACCTCGAGCAGTGAGCCGTCGCCGTCCGCCAGCGAATCCCACGATGTCGTCTGGATGCCGCCGATCGTGCGTTGCTCGCCACCATGCAGCACGATCCGGGTGACTTGCGGGAGTTCGGCGATGATCTGCTCGAGTATCGCCACGTACGCATCGTCGATCACGATGGTGCCGACCTCGGCGTCGGCGAGGCAGAACCGGATTTCGTCGGGGACCTGAGCGAGGTTGATGGGCAGGCTGATCAGCGCTGCCTTCGCGCAGCCGTAGTAGGTGGCCATGAACTGCCATGAGTTGCCCATGATGAAACCGACTGGCTCCTGGCGCTGCAGTCCCAGGTTGAGTAGGCCGCGTCCGATCGCGTTGGCGGTCCGTTCCAGTTCGGCGTACGTCACCGATCCGGTGCCGTCCTTGATCGCTACGCGCTCGCCGAACTGCTCAGCCGAGCGGGTGAGTTGATCGCCAACGACGCAGCGCCCGGCGAGGTTCAAGTCAAGCGCTGACACTCCGGTTACATCGGGTTTCATGAGACTCCCTCATCGGCTGGCTACTCAGTGATGCTGGCGCCGATTCTCGCCAGCGAGGGTCCCTCCGTCAACCGCCTCGAAAAGGCCGGACTACTTAGGGCACCCTGACTAACGCGCCACACCGGGTGACTGGCGAGCCAACGGCGAAGTACCGTCGATCCATGACTACGCGCAATGAATCCGACAGCATGGGGCAGATCGAGGTCGCCGCGGACCGATACTGGGGAGCGCAGACCGAGCGCAGCTTGCACAACTTCGACATCGGACGCGACTCGTTCGTCTGGGGCCGCCCGATCGTCCGTGCGCTGGGCATCTTGAAGAAGGCTGCCGCCGAGGCGAACGCTGACCTTGACCAACTCCCGACCGATGTCGCGCAGCTGATCTCACGCGCCGCCGACGAGGTCATCGCCGGCGATCTGGATGACCACTTCCCGCTGGTCGTGTTCCAGACCGGGAGCGGCACGCAGAGCAATATGAACTCGAACGAGGTCATCTCCAATCGCGCCATCGAACTGGCCGGCGGCGAGATGGGGTCCAAGGCGCCTGTGCACCCGAACGACCACGTGAACCGCGGCCAGTCCAGCAACGACACCTTCCCCACCGCGATGCACATCGCCGTCGCACTGGAGTTGCGTGAACGGCTGTACGACGGGGTCTCGACGCTACGCGACACACTCGATGCCAAAGCAAAGCAGTTCGAGGACATCGTCAAGGTCGGGCGCACTCACCTGCAGGACGCCACCCCCATCACTCTGGGCCAGGAAATCGGCGGTTGGGTCGCTCAGATCGACCACGCGCTGGCCGATGTCCGTCACGCGGAGAACGGACTGCATCGGCTCGCGATCGGCGGTACGGCGGTCGGTACCGGACTCAATGCGCACCCGCAGTTTGGCGACCTGGCTGCCAAGAAGATCGCCGAGCAGACCGGTATCCCGTTCACCAGCGCACAGAACAAGTTTGCCGCCCTGGCCGCACATGACGAGCTCGTATCGGTCAGTGCCGCGCTGCGCACCCTCGCTGGCGCGCTGTTCAAGATCGCTAACGACGTCCGCTGGCTGGCCTCGGGGCCCCGCAACGGAATCGGCGAAATCGTGATCCCGGAGAACGAACCGGGCTCCAGCATCATGCCTGGCAAGGTCAACCCGACTCAGTGCGAGGCGTTGACGATGGTCGGCGCCCGAGTGTTCGGTAACGACGCGACGGTCGCTTTTGGTGGCAGCCAGGGCAATTTCGAACTCAACGTCTACAAGCCGGTGATGGCGCACGCCGTCCTCGAGTCGATCCGGCTCATCGCCGACGCCTGCATCTCGTTCAACGATCAGTGCGCCGTCGGAATCGAGCCCAACCGCGAGCGGATCGCGCACAACCTTGAGACGAACCTGATGCAGGTCACCGCGCTCAACCCGCACATCGGTTACGACAAGGCCGCGGCGATCGCGAAGAAGGCGCATAAGGAAGGGACGTCATTACGTGAAGCGGCGCTCTCGCTCGGTTACCTCACGGACGAGCAGTTTGACGAGTGGGTCGTCCCGCTGAACATGACGCATTCCTAGTCTGGATGGAGTTCCTGGCGGCAGATGTTGAACCGTACTCGGTGCAACATCTGCCGCCAAACCTATGCGCCCGGTCCCGGCGTGGTGCCTGCGGCGTGATGGATGCACGTCGCATCGCGTTCAGCGGCCGTCGCGAGCGCGCAGGAGATACGTAGCGGTCACGGCAACGTGCCGATCACCGTCGTCGCTGAGCGCGTCGAGCAACGCGCTCGCCGATTCTCCGGGTACGTCGGCGAGCGCCTGGGTCAGTCGCCGACGGGCGTGCGAATCCGACGTGTTCAGTGCTCGTTCGATCGCGGCAGTGACCAGTTCGGCGTCGTGCACGGCGATCGAGCCGAGGGCGTCGGCCGCCGCCACGTCGTCAGCCCCGACCGTAACCATCCGAGTCAGTGCGCCGATGACGCCGGTTTCGCCGCGGCGCCCGCGCACCAGCGCCGCCTGCCGGTTGACGACCGGATCGGCGTTATCTATGGCATCGGCGAGTACGTCGAGTGCGGACGTAGACCCGATCTTCATCAATGCCTCGACCGCTCTGCGCCGTCGTTGCGCAATCGGTGAATCGAGAGCAGTAGCGAGGATCGGAATCGCATCGTCCGCCCGCCGTGCCAGCGCCCAATCGAGCGCCCCGGCCGCGTTGCGGTCGTGCTCGCCGAGTGCCGCCTCGGCCAAGGGCGCGACCTGACCGGCCCCGTCATCGATCAGCGCAAAGCGTTGCCGCGCCGACCCGTCGGGCGCGTCGAGTCCACGTAGGAACGCGATGGTGCGCACCACCTCGGACCAGTCGGTCGGTTCGACCGACTGCACCCGCTCCAGCCGGCGGAGCAGTTCTTCGTCGCGGGCAATCCGCGACCGGGTGGCGAGCGCGATCTGCTCGATGAGGTCCCTCGGGTCGAAGGTGAGGTCATCGAGGGCAACGGCCACATCGCGCAGCCCGATGCCCAGCGAGCGGAGCCCCTCGATGTGGAACAGACGGCGAAGGTCGTCTTCGACGTACTCCCGGTAACCAGTAGCGGTACGCGTGGACGGGGACAGCAGCCCGATGGAGTCGTAGTGACGCAGCATCCGCACGCTCACGCCGGAACGTTCGGATACCTCCCCGATCAACATGTATCCACCCTAGGGCTGCTCCGCCGCGGCCGTCTCCTCGATCGCGGCGGAGCGCTCCGCCTCAGATTCCGGGCGCATCGAGCAGTGAGACTGTTCGCTGGGCCTCGGCGATCGCCGCGTCGAAACCTTCATCAGGGTTCGCGACGATGCGCTCAGTGGCCAGCGCGTGCAACCGGACGGCGTCGTCCCGGCTCGCTTTCGCCCGTTCGATGACGGGTGCGGCGACCTCGCCCAACTCTACGAACGCCCTGCTCAGACTGAGTTGTACGTCGCGACTGCCGCGACCGAACTGAGTCGCGAGCGTGTCTGCCAGCCGCGCATGCTGATCCGCCCGAACCAGGGCGACCGCGGTGCGCCAGGCTGCGCGGGCTGTTTCGTCGTCCACATCCGTCAGCAACTCCGTGGTGATCGCCGCAGCGGTCGCCGGGTCGCCAATCTTGGAGATCGTATGGATCGCTTGGCTACGTGCCTGCGGTGTGTTCGAGCGCAACTGCGGCAGTACTCGCTCAAGGACGGCTGCCTTGTCGTGGCGGATCAACGCCCAGGTCAACATATCGCGCACAAAGAAGTCCGGCTCTACCGCACAGCGATCCACCAGCACCGGAATGTAGGTCTCCTCGGGCTGGGTGCCCGCGGCCAGAGCGGCACGCAGGCGCGCCGAACTATCGCGAGCGGTCAATGCTCTGGCGAGTCGCTGCGCGCTGTGTAACTGGGTCACGTCGATTACCTCCGCGCACCATGAAACGGCCTGACACCGTGTCAGGGTCAAGGGATTTTTCGTATCGGTGGGATCTGCCTGCGCACCCGCGCAACGCGACCCGAGAGGATAGGCAGCGTGTTTCTTCGACCTCACCTCGCGCGCGAGCTGCCGTTTGCAGCCGCCACCGATGACCTGGCTGCGGCCGTGCGGGAGAGCCGAGTCGCCGTGGTCGAAGCGCCCCCGGGCACCGGCAAGACCACCCTTGCACCGCCGATTCTCGCCGACATCGTGAGCGGGCGGGTCGTGGTGACGCAACCGCGCCGGATCGCCGTCCGCGCCGCGGCACGCCGCCTCGCCGCCCTCACGGACACGGCAGTGGGCGAGCAGATCGGCTTCACCGTGCGCGGCGAGCGGGCAGTGGGTCCACAGACGCGAATAGAAATGGTCACTCCGGGCGTGCTGCTGCGGCGGCTACTGGCCGATCCGGAACTGAGCGGCGTCGGCGCGGTCATCCTCGACGAAGTGCACGAACGCGGTCTGGATACGGACTTGCTCGTCGGTGTGCTTCAGGAGGTTCGACAACTTCGCGAGGATCTGGTTCTCGTGCTGATGTCCGCGACCGCAGACGTCGCGGGACTTGCCGAACTCATCGGCGAAGGCCACCGGGCGCCGGTCATTGGGGTCGACGCCGAAACTCATCCGCTCACCGAGCGGTGGGCGCCGCCGGACTCGCATCCGCTCGACTCGCGCGGCGTGCGACCGGAGTTCCTCGAACACGTCGCGCAGACCACGCGGCGTGCGCTGCGGGAGAACCCCGAAGGTGACGCGCTGGTGTTTCTGCCTGGCGTGCGTGAAGTACGCCGGGTTGCCGAGGCGCTCACCGGTTCGGTGGAGGCCGAAGTTCTCCAACTACACGGACAAATCAAGGCCCGTGAGCAGGACCGTGCGGTAGGTGAGCGACGGGCGCTGGCGAAACGCCGCGTGGTCGTGTCGACCGCGCTCGCCGAATCGTCTTTGACGGTAGACGGCGTACGCATCGTGGTGGACGCCGGACTGTCGCGCGAACCCCGCCGGGACGCCGTCCGCGCGATGTCCGGGCTCATCACCGTCCGCTGCGCGCGGTCATCTGCGGACCAGCGCGCAGGTCGCGCCGCACGTCAGGGGCCGGGCGTCGTCTGGCGCTGTTACGACGAGGCAACGTACGCCACATTGCGGGCGCAGGTCACCCCGGAGGTCGCGAGTGCTGATCTCACTTCCGCGCTGCTTTCCTTGGCGCGCTGGGGATCTCCGCGCGGGGAAGGACTCGCGTTGCCGACCCCATTGCCACCCGCAGCGGTGGCCTATGGCGAGGCGGTGCTGCGTTCGCTGGAAGCCGTGGATGCCGAGGGGCGAATTACCGAACGTGGCGATCGGCTAGCCGGATTGCCCCTGTCGCCGCGTTGGGGGCGCGCGTTGCTCGACGGTGCTCCGCTGGTCGGATCTCGCCGCGCTGCTGAAGTTGTCGCGTGCGCTGAACTGGATCTCGTGCGCGCCGAACCGGACCTACTGAAAACAATTACGGCATTACGCCGTGGGGCACCGGATGCGCAGCGCTGGGAGCGCGAAGTGGGTCGGCTGCAGCGACTGGTCCGGGCCGAACCGGACAACGACACCGGCGCCGGAATCGTTATCGCCCTCGCGTACCCGGAACGGATCGCTCGTCGTGTGGGCGACACCTACCTCTTCGCGTCGGGAACGCGCGCGGCCGCGCCCGCTGAGCTGGCGGGCCACGAATGGCTCGCCGTCGCGGACGTTGCTCGAGTAGCAGGCGCACAGGGCCAAGGAACCGGCGCCTCAATTCGCGCAGCCGCGCCCATCGATCGTGACACCGCGCTGGTGATCGGCGCGTTCACCGAGGAAGTCCGCGGCTCTTTGACCGGTGGTCGACTGTTGGCCAGGCGGGTGCAGGCGATCGGCGCGATTGAACTATCGGCCACGCCGATTCCCGCTGCTGCGCTGGGTGCGGCGGCCGTTGAGGACGTCGTACGCCGCGAAGGCCTCGAGGTGATCGGCTGGTCCGAGCAAGCCGACGCTCTGCGCCGCAGACTCGCGATGCTGCACCGTCACCTCGGCGAACCGTGGCCAGACGTCAGCGATGAGGCGCTGCTGGGTCGCCTGGATACGTGGCTCACCAGCGATCTGGCGAGCGCAGCCGACACCGGCCGGCTCACCTCAATTGATCTGCTGGAGCCGTTGCGGCGCCTCTTGCCCTGGCCGGAGGCGAGCAGCCTGGAGGAGTTGGTACCCCAGCGACTGCAGGTGCCGAGCGGAACGCGCGTACGTCTCGACTATCCGCGCGTCGGTGCCGACGGCCCCGCGGTGTGCGCCGTCCGGCTGCAGGAGATATTTGGCCTCACTGAGTCACCGTCGATCCTTGGCGGTCGGGTGCGATTGCAGTTCCACCTGCTTTCGCCGGCGCGTCGCCCGGTGGCGATTACCGATGACCTGGCGAGTTTCTGGGCGGGTCCATACGCGCAGGTACGCGCCGAGATGCGCGGCCGCTACCCGAAGCATGCGTGGCCTGAGGACCCGCTGAGTGCGCCCGCCGTACGCCGTGGGCGGTGAGCGCATGTCCATTCCCCGCGGTACGTGCTAACTTGACACGCACGTCAACTTTTGGGAGAGGTTCATGGAGTTCACCGCCGAGCACAACGCGTTCCGCGAGATGGTCCGTAGCTTTGTCGACAAGGAGCTCACCCCGCACGTCGATGAGTGGGAGAAGGCCGAAATCTTCCCGGCGCACGAGGTGTTCAAGAAGGCCGGAGATCTCGGCATCCTCGGGATCGAGTACGACCCGGCGTACGGCGGCATGGGCCAGGACCACCTCTACACGATGATCGCTGTCGAGGAGATCGGACGGATGCCCTGCGGCGGCGTACCGATGGCGTTCGGCGTTCAGATGATGATGGCTACCCCGTCGCTGCACAAGCACGGATCGCCTGAACTGAAGGAGAAGTACCTGCGCCCGGCCATTGCCGGCGACATGGTCACCTCCATCGCGGTCACCGAACCGGACGCCGGTTCGGACGTCGCCGCGATCCGCACGCGCGCGGTGAAGGACGGCGACGACTGGGTTATTAATGGCTCGAAGGTCTTCATCACCAGCGGCACGCAGTCGGACTGGCTGTGTCTGTTGGCGCGGACGTCGGACGAAGGCGGCTACCGCGGTATGTCGCAGATCATCGTGGAGCGCAATGCCCCCGGGCTCGAGGTTGCGAAGAAGCTCGAGAAGTACGGTATGCACTCCTCAGATACCGCTCTACTGACCTTCGACGACGTGCGCGTGCCTATCTCGAACACGATCGGCGTGGAGGGTCGAGGCTTCCAGCAGCAGATGGAGCAGTTCGTCGTCGAGCGGATGTTCGCCTCGTACGGCAAGGCCGAGTCGATGCAGCGTGCGCTGGACAAGACCGCGGAGTACCTCAAGCAGCGGATCGTGAAGGGTCGCCCCCTGATCGCCAGCGACTATGTCGCGTACAAACTGGCGGACCTGTCGGCACAGGTTGATGTCTTCCGGGCTCATGCGAATGCCATGGCAGAGAAGTTCAACCGTGGCGAGGACACGACTCGTGAGGCCACGATTTCGAAGCTCATCGGCGCGCGGCTGGCTCGAGACGTAGGTGACTGGTGTCTGCAGTTCCACGGCGGGATGGGCTACATGGAAGACTTCTGGGTCGCCCGGTACGTCCGCGACACGCGCCTAGGTTCGATCGGTGGCGGTAGCGACGAGACGATGCTGCAGGTGTTGGCGAGAATTGACGGCTTCACGCCGTGACCGTGTCGATGGTGGAACGGATCGGTGCCGCGGCGACCGATCCGTTCACCGTCGAGGCCTAGTCTTCGCGCTATGGACTTCGGGGCTCTAGTCTTCGAGAGCGGACTGCATCGTCGCGTACGAGTCGACCAAGCCATCCATGAAGTCCCGCACCACCTCGCGGGCCGGCTTGGCTTGGTTGAGTAGGCCGACGACCTGCCCCACGAAGTACGAATCCAGTTCCTGAGCGCCGGGGACGCCTTTCTCCGCCGCGGCGCGGATCCGCCGCCACGCTTCATTTACCAAGATGCCCTGCTGCGGCATGGGCAGTGGGTCAGGATTAGCGGCGTCCGACCACGCCTCGTGGTACGCCGTGACCAATTGGCGTGCGGGCTTGCCGGTGCGTGCCCGCGATCGTTCGGTGTCCGAGGACGTCGCCGCCAGGAACTTCTGCTTCACCACCGCATCAGTTTCGGCTTCATCGGTAGTCAGCCACACCGACCCTGTCCACGCACCCGCAGCACCAAGTGCCAGGGCCGCGGCCAACTGGCGCCCGGTCGCGATACCGCCGGCCGCGAGCACCGGAGTCGGGCTCACCGCATCAACCACTTCCGGCGTGAGCACCATCGAGGCGATCTCACCGGTATGTCCGCCGGCCTCGTACCCCTGCGCGACGATCAGATCGACACCGCGTTCCTGTTGCTTGAGCGCGTGTTCGACCTTCCCGGTCAGTGCCGCAACCGGTACGCCGTGCTGCTTGCCGCCGTCGATCATGTCCTGCGGTGGTACGCCGAGCGCATTGGCAATGAGCTTGATCGGGTGCGCGAAGGCGACCTCGAGCGCGGCGCTGACTTCGGATGGTGCAACGCTGGGCATCGACGCGCTCAGCGTGTACTCGTCGGACTCATCGATGACGCCGTGTGAGCGCAACATGTCTTGTACGAAGGCGATGTGCTGCGGCGGCACCATAGCCAGCAACTCGTCGGGCGTCTCATCGGTGAACGAGAGTTTCGCCGGCGCGAGAAGGTCGACGCCGTATGGTTTGCCGCCGGTGTGCTCGTCGAGCCACCGTAGTTCCAGTTCGAGTTGGTCTGGCGTGAACGCGGTCGCGCCGAGGACGCCGATCCCGCCCGCGTTCGTCACCGCGGCAACCACGTCCCTGCAGTGGCTAAAAGCCGCCAACGGTACGTCGATGCCAAACATCTCGGTCATCGCTGTCTTCATCCGAAACACCCCTACGTACGTAGCTCCTGGTTCGGCACATCCTTACGCAGCAGTGGCGCCACGCACAATAGCGCTCACGCCGAGCGGCCCAATCTGTCTCCGCGCGCGATCGCTCGAAGACCCGGGAGGATTCGCTCTTTGCGCCGCGCTAGCCGCGCGTTATGGTCTAGGCCACACCCAACGCTTCACACCGACTCCAGGAGTTGCGATATGGACAATGGCATCGGCCGCTGGAACTACAAGCAGGCTTACAACAACCCGAAGCGTACGGCGCTCGTGTATGGCGAGCGTCGCATCACGTACGGCGAGTTGAATGAGCGCACCAATCGGCTCGCGGATGCGCTCGCGCGGCGCGGTGTGGAGCGCGGCGATCGGGTGTGCATCCTGTCGACGAACTCTGCCGAATTCCTGGAAACGATGTTCGCGGTGGCGAAACTCGGTGCCGTGTTCGTACCGATAAACTTTCGCCTCGCCGGCCCTGAAGTCGCTTACGTACTGGGCAATGCCCGCCCGAAGGTGTTCTGCTACAGCGGCAATCTAGCCGCCACCGTTGATGCCGCTCTCGCGCAGGACGGCGTTGGGCAGTTGCAGCTGATCGCCATGGAGACCGCGGACGTCCCTGACGGCCGCGAAGCGTTCGAGGACGTCCTCGCCAGCGGTTCGCCCGAGCGGGTCGAACGAGACGTCGACCGTGGCGATCTCGCGATGATCATGTACACCTCGGGCACCACCGGCCGCCCGAAGGGCGCGATGTTGACCCACCACAACATCGAATCGAACAACTACAACATTCTGTCGATGGGACTCGGCGTCAACAGTTACGACATCACGTGTACGCCGGCGCCGTTGTTCCACATCGGCGGCCTCGCGGTGCATACGCTGCCGCTGCTGTTCATTGGCGGCACGGTCGTCGTGCTACCGACCTTCGATCCCGCCGGAACCCTGCAGGCGATGCAGGACCACAAGGTCACGGTGCAGTTCCTGGTGCCGGCGATGTGGGCCGCGCTCACTCAGGTGCCGAACTTCGATTCGTATGACACGTCGGCGATGCGTTTTGGTATTTCCGGCGGCGCACCATGTCCGATCCCGGTGATTGAGTTCTTCCAGAGCAAGGGATGGGCATTCACCGAGGGATTCGGCATGACCGAAACCTGCGCAGGATGTACCGGCCTGGCGATGGAGGACGTCGTCGAGCGCGCCGGTTCGGTCGGCGTACCGGTGCTGCTGGTGGACGCGAAAGTCGTCGATGAGGTCGGCGAGCAGGTGCCCGCCGAGGCGGTCGGAGAACTCATCGTGCGCGGCGACAACGTCTTTATCGGGTACTGGGAGATGCCGGACGCCACCGCCGACGCGATCCGCGACGGCTGGTTCCATACCGGAGACTTGGCGAAGGTCAGCGAGGACGGATTCATCACCCTCGTCGATCGTAAGAAGGACATGATCATCTCCGGTGGCGAGAACGTGTACCCGATCGAGGTCGAGCAGGTGCTATATCGACATCCCGCGATCGTCGATGTGGCGGTGATCGGCGTACCGCACGAGAAGTGGGGAGAGACGGTGAAGGCAATCGTCGTCCCCGCAGCGGATGCGTCGATCAGTGAGGCCGAGGTGATCGCGTTCGCCCGTGAGAATCTCGCCGCGTTCAAGTGCCCCACATCGATGGAGACCATCGATGAGTTGCCGCGCAACGCGACGGGCAAGATCCTCAAACGCGCGTTGCGTGAGCAGTACACCGGTCGTGGCGAGGCCGTCACCCGGTGATACTCCGATCGCGTTTCGCGACCGGTGGGCTGCGCCGACCGATGCCCGAGCGCCCTGGCCATAGCGGGCGTGGTCTGGCCGGGAGGAGCGTGGTCCGATCAGGTGCTCGCCGGACCTCCGCCGCCGCCTCGAGGTTCTCCCGCAGCGCGTGGCTGGGGAGATGCGCTTCTGATCCGGAAGATGCGCCGACTGGGCGACGCGGGTGCGGCGCGGGGTCGCGACGAGGGCGCGGCCCGAGAGATGTGAGCGCGGCCGGGACACGTCCGCGATATCTGACTAAGGGAGAAAACCAGTGACCACCTTCGCCGACCTCCTCACCCAACAGGCGGCCGAACGCGGCACCCGAGTATTTCTGCGCGCCGACTCGGCCGCGGGCCCGATGACCCCGATGACGTACGCCGAGGTCGAGCAGCGTTCGCGTTCGATCGGTGCCGGTCTACAGCGATTGGGGCTCAGCCGCGGCGACCGCATCGCGATCGCCGCGCCGAATGAGCTCGAATGGCTCGAATTGTTCTACGGCGCGGTGCGTTCCGGGCTGGTCGTGGTCACGCTCAATACCCGGTACCGCGAGTCCGAACTGGCGTACATGCTGAATCAGTCGGCTGCAAAGGTCGTCGTTTCCAGCGCGCGTCTTGGCGACTTTGACTATGAGGCGCTGTATGCGCAGTTAGCCGACCGACTCCCGACCGTGAACCACTACTTCTTCCTCGGTGGCTCAACTGAAGGACGGCGCTTCGCTGATTTGTATGCCGATCCCTCCGATTTCGACGCACCGCAGCTTTCCGCTGATGATCCGGCCGTGATCCTGTACACCTCGGGCACCACCGGCCGTCCGAAGGGCGCGACGCTGACGCACAAGTCAATGATCGCTTCCGGACAGGCACAGCGTGACCACACTGACTTCGGTCCTGAGAATGTCCAGATCTCCTGTATGCCGCTGAACCACGTCGGCGGTATCACCTGCGCCGTTACCACCTGCCTGATCGGCGGGGGTGAGTGCGTGATGCTTCCGGCGTACTCGCCAGAGGGTGCACTTGAAGCGATCAGTAACTATGGCGGTACGAACTTCGGCGGCGTACCGACGATGTGGAAGTTGATGATCGATCACCCGTCGTTCTCCTCGTACGACACGAGCACGATGAGCGAGGCCATCATTGGTGGTTCGAATGCCGAGCCGACGTTGTGTCGGGAGATTACCGAGGCATTTCCGGGAGTGCGGTTGAGCAACCTCTACGGGCTTTCGGAGTCCTCGGGCGCGGCAGTCCTATCGGCCGCCGATGACACCGTCGATGAGGTGTCGACGTATATCGGTGTAGCAATTGGTGGAGTCGAGGCCCGGGTAGTGGACGCGAGCGGCGAGCCGCTCGGGGAAGATGCCGAAGGCGAGCTTCAACTGCGGTGCGATGGTGTGGCAGCGGGCTACTGGGACATGCCTGAGGAGACGGCAGCGACGTTCCTGGCGGATGGCTGGCTGTCGACCGGTGACATGGCCAGCATCACCGAGGACGGACACATCGCGCTGCGCGGCCGGCTGAAGGAGATGTTTGTTCAGGGCGGATACAACGTCTACCCCGTTGAGGTGGAGAACCTACTAACCAGTCATCCCGCGGTCGCGATGGCCGCTGGAATCGGCATTGCGGACGATGTACTCGGCGAAGTCGGGCGCTATTTCATCCTCAAGCAGGGCGAGGTGAGTCCAGAGGAGCTGATCGACTTCTGCGCGCAACGTCTGGCGAACTACAAGGTTCCGCGGGAGATCGTGTTCGTGGACGAGATGCCGACGACGCCGTCCGGCAAGATCGCCAAGGCGCAACTTCGCGAGCGCGGATAACGCACCCCCCAGGCGCCCTGAACAGAGTTGCGAGGCTCTCGCAAGTCGCATTCTGTGGCTTTCGCGTCGCGGGGACAGATCGGGCGGGTTCGTCCTTGTCGCCGACGCACGGTGCGTCACGAGGTCTCGCAAATAACGCAGCGAAATCGGCTAGGCATCGAACTCACGGCGATGCCTAACCAGTTTCGCTGCGTTATTTGCGGGTTCCGACATCGTCGAACGCGGGTAGAAGCCACGGTGATTCGCACCCCGGCTGGACCGGGGCCGATTCGTATCCGGATGGCCCGGCCGATTCGCACCCCGGCTGGCCACGGGCCGATTCGTTCGATTTCTGCCGATTCCACGCATCGCCGTGTAGTGGAGCGATGTCGTGTAGTTGTATGGGTGTGAAGCGATCGAGGTAAGGGGCACTATGGAAACGACGGCAGATCCGAGCACGACGGATTTCTTCTCCAGCGGCGTGGACATCGCTGAGGGGGAGTGGGCGGGCTGGACGACGCATCCCGGAGGGGATCCATTCGAGGACCACACCGGGCCGTTCTACCACCGGGTCGTCGACGGCGAAGCCGTGTGTGCGTTTCGCGTCGAAAAGAAGCAGCTCAATGGCGGCAACGCGCTGCACGGCGGGTGTTTTATGACGTTCGCTGACTTCAGTCTCTTCGTGATCGGGCGGCCCGCGTTGATCGGACAGCGCGCGGTCACCGCGACGTTCAATTGCGAACTCGTCGGTGCCGCCACGGAGGGACAACTCGTGGAGGCTCGCGGTGAGATCATCAAGGACACCCGCAGCATGGTGTTCATCCGCGGAACGCTCACGGCTGACGGGGAGACGATCATGAGTTACTCCTCGGCGCTGAAAAAGATTGGCGCGCGCAAACCAAACTAGGCACATTCGCCGGCGTCACTAGCCCTCGTCTCCAGGCGATCGATGCCCGGAGGGAACTCAGCGGTCAGGCGGGCGCGGGTCGGCCACCTTCACCGTCCGCGGGTCCCGGCGCAGGTCAGCTGCCGGTGCGAGGTTGCGGACGACTGAAGGACCCGCTTTGGCGCGGCATCAGGTCAGTTGCCGGTGCGAGGGTCGGGGAGTTTCGGGGCAGGCGGTCGCGAGGGTCCACCGAGTTGGATGGTCAACCGCTGCGCCGCATCGACGACCGCTTGCTCAGCGTGGTGCGCTTGCGCGGGCACCTTCTTGCTCGGTATCGACACCCCGATCGCGCCGATCGGGGCTGCGGAGTGATCGAACACCGGCGCGGCAGCCCCCCACACCCCTGGCCAGCGATCGCCGGTACCGCTGGCGAAACCACGCGAGGCGACCCGACGTAACTCGGCAACCAGGCCCCGTCTCGCGGAAAAGTCGAACCCCTTCTTTCCCTGCGTGCTCAGGATCTGTTCGATCTGTTGCGGTGCAAGCCATGCCATGATCGCGTGCCCTGTGGTGGTGTCCAAGGCCGCGTAATTACCGCCCAGCGGCACGTGCGCGCGCACCGGCTTGCTGGGCTCGGCCTGTGCGGCATAGGTCAGCCGACCTTCCTCGTACGCCGCGAACACGACCGTCTCGTCGATTTCAAGCACGAGATCACGCAGTATCCGTTGGGTCAGTTCGCCGAATCCAACCGAGTCTTTGACTGCGCACCCGAGCCGCCACAGCAGCCTCGTCGGTCGCCACTTACGGTCGCCGTCTTGCTCCACATAGCCCTCATCGGCGAGGATCCGCAGTGTGCGCAGCAATGTCGGCGGCGTCAGCGACGTCAGTCCACTGAGCGTTGTCAACGTCGCCGGTGAATTTTCGCTGACGACGCGCAACACCCGCAGTGCCTTGTTGATCGCACCCTCAGCCATGTGTCGTCTGGGGCGCTTCGCTCCGCAACCGATCGCGCAACTCGCGACGGAGCAGCTTGCCGACCTCGGACCGCGGCACCGCGTCGGTGAACACCAGTTCGCGCGGCACCTTGAACCCGGCCAGCCGCTCGCGCAGGAACGCCTGCAGGTCATCCGCGCTCAGCTCTGCCGCGGTCACGACTTTCGCGTGCACCCGTTCACCCCACTCGTCGTCCGGGACGCCGACCACGCACGCGTCGGTCACTAACGGGTGCTCCAGCAGGGCGTGTTCGATCTCTGCCGGATAGATGTTCACGCCTCCGGAGATGATGAGATCTGCCGCGCGATCTCTCAAGAACAAGAACCCGTCGCCGTCAAGATGGCCGATGTCACCGAGCGTCATCAGTCCGGTTCCGGCTGTGAACTCCGACCGGATTTGAAGCACCTGCGGGTCGGCGTTTCATGCGGTCGAAACCGTAGCCCGCAACTTCAGTTAAACCGAAGAAGATTTCACTGAGCGAAAAACTCCGGTGTTCGCGCTGGGTGGATCGAGCGTGGGTAGCCTGGTGGTGCCGGTCCGAGTGAAGGAGAAGGCCCGTGCGGGTCCCGAAGAGCACGTATCGACTGCAACTCTCCAGAGATTTCACGTTGTACGACGCGGCGCGCCAGCTGCCATACCTGGCCGACCTCGGTGTGGACTGGGTCTATCTGTCGCCGATTCTGCAAGCGGCCGCCGGGTCGTCGCACGGTTACGACGTCGTCGATCATGACCGGATTGACAAGTCCCGCGGTGGCGCAGACGGACTGAGTAAGTTTTCCGCAGAGGCGCGGAGACACGGACTCGGCATTCTTGTCGACATCGTGCCCAATCACATGGGGATCGCCAATCCAGCGGAAAACCGTGCCTGGTGGGACGTACTGCGACACGGCCGAGAATCGGCGTACGCCGACTGGTTCGACATCGATTGGGACGCCGCGGCGCGTGTCCGTATCCCCATCGTGGGCGAGCATGACGTGCTGCCCGGGGGCGAGATCGCGAACCTGAGCGTGACCGCCGGAGAGCTGCGTTATCACGACCACCGGTTTCCACTCGCCCCCGGAACTGAGGATGAGGTAGATCCGCAGGCGGCGCATTCGCGTCAGAACTACGAACTGGTCGACTGGCGCCGCGCCGACCGTGAACTCACGTACCGCCGCTTCTTCGGTATTAACAGTCTCGCTGGGCTGCGCGTTGAGGACCCGCGGGTCTTCGCTGCCACCCACCGCGAGATCGCCCGGTGGTTCGCCGAGGGCCTCGTCGACGGTGTGCGGGTCGACCACCCGGACGGGCTCCGCGACCCAGCCGACTACCTGACGCGGTTACGGGAACTGACCGGCGGCGCCTACGTCGTCGTGGAAAAGATCCTGGAACCCGCGGAGAGTCTGCCGCGGTGGGACTGTGCGGGGACGACCGGCTACGACTCGCTCGGCATGATCGACCGCGTACTGGTCGACCCTGCCGGCGAACGACCGTTGACTGACCTCGCGGACCACCTCGCCGGCGCGCCGGTCGACTGGTCAGAACTGATCCACAGCACCAAACGCGCGATCGCGGATGGCACGCTCGCCGCCGAGGTCGAGCGGCTGGCGCGTGAGATGCCAGTTGTAGAAACCCCGAGGCACCGTGTGGTGGATGCGCTCGCTGAGTTACTCGCCAGCTTCGGCGTCTACCGCACGTATCTACCCGTCGGTTCTGAGCACCTCGACGGTGCGGTCGGTGCCGCGAAACGACGCCGTGCTGATCTGAGCGCCGCGATCGATGAGATCGCCGAGACGCTCGCAGATCCGCAGCAGCCGGCGGCCGCGCGATTCCAGCAGACCAGCGGCATGGTGATGGCCAAAGGCGTTGAAGATACGGCGTTCTATCGCTTTTCACGGCTCAGCAGCCTGAACGAAGTGGGCGGCGACCCGAGCGTCTTCTGTATGAGCGCGGCGGAATTTCACACCGCCATGGCGCACCGGTTGAGCGATTGGCCGCACACGATGAATGCGCTGACCACGCACGACACGAAGCGAGGAGAAGACACCAGGGCGCGGATCAACGCTATCTCCGAGCATGCAGCCGACTGGGCCCGGTTGGTGGCCACACTTTCGCCGCTGGCCCCCGGGCGCGACCGTAGCTTAGGCAACCTCGTCAACCAAGCGATCATCGGCGCCTGGCCCGCCGGCGCCGAGCGGCTTGGGGCATACGCCATCAAGGCAGCGCGCGAAGCGGCCACGATCACCACGTGGACCGACAATGATGAGCGGTACGAGCGCGCGATTCAGCGGTATATCGACGCACTAACCTCACCGGTGCCGATGGTTGCGATCAACGAAATCGTTCAACTGCTGGAAAGTTCGCGGTATGCGAATGCGCTTGGCGCGAAGCTGCTCAACCTCATGATCCCCGGCGTACCCGACGTATATCAGGGAACTGAATGCGTTCACATGAGCCTGGTTGACCCGGATAATCGCCGACCGATCGACTGGGAGTCGCTGCATGAACTTCGCCGGCGCGCCGAGCATCCGCTGCGCGGTGGCGAGGACCTGGACGTCGCCAAGGTGCGGCTGGTGGGCGAAGCATTGCGATTGCGGCGCGACAGGCCGGAACTGATCTCGACATATCAACCACTCGAGGCCGTCGGAGACGCGGCCGAGCATCTGCTGGCCTTTGACCGCGGTGGAGTTATCGTCGTTATTACTCGATTCCCGGCCAGACTCGTAGCCAACGGAGGCTGGGGGAACACCCGACTGACCCTGCCCGGCGGTCGCTGGAGCGATGCGCTCACCGCGGTGCGCAGACCCGGTGGGATCTGCGAGATCGGCGACATATTAGCGAAACTGCCCGTGGCTCTGCTGGTGAGGACGTCTGATGCGTGAGTACTGGGTATGGGCGCCGAATGCCGGACAGGTGCGCCTTGCGGTCGGCGACCAGATCTACGACATGACTGTCGATACCGGCGGTTGGTGGGGTGCGAGCGCGCCGGACGGGGATTACGGATTCCTGCTCGACGACGACCCGACGGTACTTCCGGACCCGCGTAGCCGATGCCAGCCGGACGGCGTCCACGGCCGATCACGGTCTTTGGTCGCGACGAATTGGACGGATCACCAATGGCGCGGCGCACGCGTTGAAGGCGGAGTGATCTACGAACTCCACATCGGCACATTTACGCCCGAGGGAACTCTGGATGCTGCGGCCGACCGGCTGGATCATCTGCGTTCTATCGGCGTCACGCACGTCGAACTGATGCCCGTCAACGCGTTCAACGGCGTCCATAACTGGGGCTACGACGGTGTCTGCTGGTACGCCGTCCACGAGGAGTACGGCGGACCGGCTGCGTATCAGCGATTCGTCGATGCCTGCCACGCGCAGGGGCTAGCGGTCGTCCAGGACGTCGTCTACAACCACTTCGGGCCGAGCGGTAACTACCTGCCGCGGTTCGGTCCCTACCTCAGCAGCGAGGGGCGATCGTCCTGGGGAGAACATGTCAACCTCGCCGAGTCCGAAGTCCGCCGCTACATCCTCGACAACGTAGCGTTCTGGGTCGAAGAGATGCACGTGGACGCGCTACGCCTGGACGCCGTCCACGCCCTGGTCGATGAACCCCCGCACAAGATCCTGGCGGAGATGAGCCAACTGGTCGACGAGATTGAGACCCGCACCGGCCGCGCGATAGAACTGATCGCCGAATCTGACCTCAACGATCCGGCGATGATCACACCACGACCGGTCGGGCTGGGCATCGACGCGCAATGGAGCGATGACTTCCATCATGCGCTGCACGTTGCGCTGACACGCGAGACCGACGGTTACTACGCCGATTTCGCGGGAATCGAGGCGATGCGGAAGGTCCTGGCCGGAGGATTCTTCCACGATGGCACGTACTCGTCATTCCGGGGTAGGGACCACGGGGCCCCGATTGATCCGGCCACGACCGGAGCCTGGCGACTCGTCGTGAGCGCTCAGAACCATGATCAGATCGGCAATCGTGCCCGCGGCGACCGGATAACCGAGAAACTCGATGAATCCGAACTACTGATCGCTGCGCTCATGCTGTACGCCGGGCCGTTCACCCCGATGCTCTTTATGGGCGAGGAATGGGCCGCATCGTCACCGTTCCAGTACTTCACGTCGCACCCCGAGGCCGACCTCGGTGCGGCGGTCGCGCGGGGACGAATCAGCGAGTTCGCACGCATGGGCTGGGACCACGATTTGGTTCCTAACCCACAAGATCCGCAGACGTTCCAGCGCTCGAAACTTGACTGGTCGGAATGCGGGTTTCGGGGCACGGCGCATCGCGAATTGGCCCAGGGGGCGCGGCACCGCCGGGTGCTCAATGCCTACCGTGAGCTGGCCGAGCTCCGCGCGGAACTGCCGTCGCTGCGCTCGCGCGAGTTCGCCCGCGACGCGTGGTGCGACCCGGAGCAGAATCGACTGCGATTCACCCGCGCGGAGGGTGCCGAGTCTGCCGAGGTGCTGGTCAATTTCGGCGTAACGGAATGGCGCGTTGAGGTGGCCGGTCGCCGTACTCGGTTCGCGACACATCCCGACACGCGAGAGTTGGCCGACACCATCGTCTTGCCCCCGCGCGCGGGGGCATTGCTTCTCTAGCTGCCACGGGTCGCCCGACCTGTACGAGACCAGCGCGCCCGGCGTCTTCGCGGTGGGCGATGTCCGTGCGCAGTCCGTCAAGCGGGTGGCCTCTGCGGTCGGCGAGGGTTCGGTCGCGGTGCAGTTCGTTCACCAGGTGCTGCGTAGCTGATTGCTCTCGACTCGCCGACCGGAGCGCTAGTCTGCTCTGCAGATAGATGAGCCGAGTTAAGGGTGTTGGAATGAGCGGACCGCTGGACGGCGTACGAATTCTCGACCTAACCCACGTGGTGATGGGACCGTACGCGACCCAACTGATGGCCGATCAGGGTGCCGACGTGATCATGATCGAGAGCCCCACCGGACTCGACGCGAATCGTGTTCTGGGCGGAGGACCGCACGAACAACTCGCCGGAATGGCGCTGAATATTCTGCGCAACAAGCGATCGGTTGCCCTGGATCTGAAAAGCGACGAAGGGCGCGCCGCGATGCGGAAGCTCATCGCGACCGCGGACGTCCTGCTGGCTGCGCTGCGACCCTCCGCTCTCGAACGGCTCGGATTGGACTACGAGTCCGTGCGCGCCATCAAACCCGACCTGATCTATTGCCAGGCTCAGGGATTCCCGATGGACTCGGAGCAGCGGGACGCCGCGGCGTACGACGATGTCATCCAGGCGGCGTCCGGCATGACCTCGTTAACTCAACGTGCGTTCGGTAAGCGGTCCTTGGTGCCGACCGTTGTCGCTGACAAGGTGTCGGGGGTGAAGATCGCTCAGGCCGTCTCAGCGGCGCTGTTCCAGCGCGAACGCACCGGTCAGGGAACACACATTGAGGTCGCGATGACCCGCGCCACCACCGCATTCCTATTGGTTGAACACGCGACGCTTGGCATCACTGAACCGCCGATGGGCGACTGGGGCTATCAGCGGATCCTGATGCCGGCCCGCGAGCCGCACAAAACTAGCGACGGCTACCTGCACGTGCTGCCGTACACCCCGAAGAACTATGACGATCTGTTTGGCACGGTCGACTGGCCCGAGTTGCGGGACCGTTCGCGCTATGAGACGCACGCCGCGATGTCGACGAACGGCGACACGCTGTACCCGGACATCAGTCGAGTGCTGGCCACTCGTACAACAGCCGAATGGACGCAGTTCTGCACCGAACACTCAATCCCGGCTGCTGAGGTCCGGGCGATGGAAGACCTCATCGCCGAGTTCCCGATCGAGCAGCACCCGGTTGTCGGCGGGTACCGGGTAATCGAGTCCGGCGCCCGATTCAACGGCGAGCGCACCGTCGTACGCCGGCACGCGCCGCTGCTTGGCGAACATACCGAGGAAATCCTCGGTTCGCTGGAATAGCGTGGTCGCACGCTCGGCGGCTTCTAACCAGCGAGAAATGTTTGCATCCAACGCGGACTGAACCTCAAGATTGCGCAACCGGTTGGGACCTGGACCCAGCCTCGCCGCGGAGGAGAATCCCGATGATGCGCACGTTGCGGACCGTTGCCACAGTGAGTGGAGCTCTGCTGGTCGTGGGGTGCGGTGCGCCGCCTGAGAAAAACTCATCGGCGTCCGAGGCAGCCGAGTACGGCACGACGATCGACTTGGCGGACGATTTCGACTCCGAGGGCCACTTCAACTGGGGATACGCTGCGGCGCCGTCAAACTGGGACCCGTCGCAAAGCGCGAGCGGTGGTGACGGAAACTTCTATGAACCGGTCTACGACCGGTTGTTGTCCTATCAAGCCGACGGCACCATCGTCGGGATGCTGGCCACGGACTTTGAGGCGTCTGAAGATGGGCTCACGCTGACCCTTACCTTGCGCGAGGGCCTGGAGTTCAGCGACGGCACCGCATTCGACGCAGATGCGGTGAAGTTCAATCTCGACCGAAATCGCTCGGCCGATAGCCGGCTCGCCGGCGACCTGCATCAGGTCGAATCGGTCGAGGTGGTCGATGAGTACACCCTCGATATCCACGTCACCGGCGCTATCGGTGCGCTCCCCACCGCGTTGAGCAGTCGGGCCGGAATGATGGTCTCGCCCGCGGCAGTCGAGGCCGGGACGCTTGAGTCCGAACCAGTTGGGATCGGTGCGTACCTCACCACCGAATTCGTCCCGGGGGCCAAGGTGGAGTACGTCGTTTCCCCCGACTACTGGGATCCCGAAGCGCAGCGGGTGGCCTCGATGACGTATTACTACATGCCCGATGACCAGACTCGGATCAATGCGCTCAAGTCGGGAGAGATCGATGGCGCGAACATCCGCCCCACGGATTTCGGTCCGTTAGCGGACGCCGGTCTGACTCCGATCGTGCAGGCCAGCGGCCAATATGTGTACATCGCGGTGAATACCTCGAAGGAACCGTTCGGCGACCCTAACGTCCGTAAGGCCATCAATATGGCGATAGATCGCGAGGGGATATCGGAAGGAATCTACGACGGGTACTGCACGCCACAAATCCAGCCATTCGCCGAGTCGGGGCCAGGCTACAGCGAGAAAATCGGTGACGGCCTGGACATCTTCGGGTACGACCCTGCCGAAGCGAAGGACCTCATGGACGCCGCCGGCGTCGACGAGCCGATCGAGATCACCATGATGACACCCAGCGTGACGGTGTACACCAAGATCGCGGAGGTCGTGCAGGCGCAGCTGTCCGAGATAGGAATCTCCGCCAAGATCGATCCGGTGCCGCCGGCCGAACTCGTGCAGAGTTTCGCGCTTGAGCAGACAGCCGAATCGATGGTGAGCATTTCGACCAGCATCAACGATCCCGATGTGGTCAACAGCCGGACGCTGGCACCCGGCGCGCTGTGTAACCCTGGTAAGGCTGAGTATCCCGAACTCATCAAGTGGGGTGACGAAGGAGCGGCGTCCCTGGACGCCGACGAGCGGGCGCCCGCGTACGAGAAATACATGGACGCCTGGGTCGAATCGCCGCCGCATCTGATTCCGATTTGCATGGTGCATGCGGCGTCGGCGTATGCGGCGCACGTGTCGGGCGTGCAGCAGTCGGTCACGGGTGGGCCGAATCTGCGTGGTGTGGCGATTTCCGCCGCGTAGGTGGGCTGAGGCTGGGCGCGTCGAGGTCTGAGGTGGCGACGCAGCGTATCCTCGCTGGGATTAGTTAGCACAGCGAAGGGTAGGACGACGCGATGGCAGGACCACTGGACGGCATCCGCATTCTTGACCTCACCCGGGTGGTGATGGGGCCGTACGCGACGCAGATTCTCGCCGATCAGGGTGCTGACGTGATCATGGTCGAGAGCGCTAAACCCGACACCAACCGCTACATGGGCGGGGGTCCGCACGAGGACCTGTCCGGGGTCGCGCTGAACCTGCTGCGCAACAAGCGGTCGATTGTGCTCGACCTGAAAAGCGATGAGGGCAAGGAAGCAATTCGGGCTCTGGTGCCGACCTGCGATGTAGTCGTCGCGACCATGCGGCCGAAGGCGCTGGAGAAACTGGGTCTGGACTACGACACCTTGCGCGAGCTCAAACCGGATCTCGTCTACTGCCAGGCGCAGGGATTCCCGCTTGCATCAGAGAACCGTGACGCCCCGGCGTACGACGACGTCATCCAGGCCGCAACCGGTGTCGCCGACATCACCGAGGCCGTGTACGGCGAGGGGTACCTGCTGCCGACCATCTTCGCCGACAAGGTTTCGGGACTTCAGATGAGTCAAGCGATCACCGCCGCGCTGCTCAAACGCGAACGTACCGGCGCCGGCTCTCACGTAGAGCTCGCGATGAACAGGGCGACGACGTCCTTCCTACTGGTGGAGCACGGTTCGCTAGGAATCACCGAGCCCCCGATGGGCAAGCCAGGGTACGCCCGGATCATGACTCCGGAGCGCCGTCCGCACCCCACGAAGGACGGCATGATTCACGTGCTGCCGTACACGCCGAACCATTACGACGACATCTTCGGCACGGTCGATTGGCCCGAATTGAAGGATCGAAGCCGCTACGCCAATCCCGGTAAGGCGCTGCTGAACGGGCCGTCGCTGTACGCCGATATCCGCCGCGTCATGGCGACACGCACCAGCGCCGAATGGCTCGAGTTCTGTCGTGAGCGTTCGATTCCATCCACCAATGTGGGGCGTTTGGAGGATCTGGTCGCACAGTTGCCGGTCGTGCAGCACCCGGTCGCCGGGGGATATCGCGTCACGGACACGGGTGCGTACTTCGATGGCGAGGGCGCCGAGCTTCGTCTGCATGCACCGATGCCAGGTGAGCACAATGACGAGATCCTCGGCCCGGTGCAATAACGCCCCGCAAATGCACCATCTGCGGGGGAGTGAGTAACGATAAAGCGCTCGTAGCGTTACTCATTGCCCCGCAGGTCGCCCGGATCGTGGCAGGTCGCTCCCGCAGGTCGCTCGCAAACCCCAGAGGTCGGGTGAAGCTCGTTAGCGAAAGCCGGCGTTCTCGCGAGGCGAGTAATGCTCCTGCAGTCGACCCACCTCAGTGTCGGACAACTGGATCTGCAATGCCGCGATCGCTTCGTCCAACTGCGCCGGCTTCGATGCGCCGATGATCGGGGAATCGACCACCGGGCGCGAGCGCACCCAGGCCAGCGCAATCTGCGCCATCGACACGCCTCGCTCAGCGGCAATATCGGCCACGACCTGGACGATCCGCGCATCGTCATCGCGGTACAGCGTCTTACCGAACTCGTCGGTCTCGGTGCGGTTCGTCGCGGCATCCCATGGTCGGGTCAGCCGGCCGCGCGCCAGCGGGCTCCACGGGATGACACCGACACCCATGTCCAGGCACATCGGATGCATCTCCCGCTCCTCTTCGCGGGCCAACAAGTTGTAGTGGTCCTGCATCGCCATGAACGGCGTCCACCCATTCATCGCGGCGACGTACTGAGCCTTCGCGAACTGCCAGGCGTGCATCGAGGAGGCGCCGAGGTAACGGACCTTGCCAGAGGACACCAGATCGTGCAGCGCCTCCATGGTTTCCTCGATCGGAGTGTGTCGATCCCAGCGGTGAATCTGATACAGATCGATGTAGTCGGTACCCAGGCGCCGAAGCGAGTCCTCGCACTCGGCCATGATCGCCTTGCGTGATAGTCCCGCGCCGTATGGTCCGGGACGCATCCGATTGAACACCTTGGTTGCGATGACGACGTCGTCGCGGCGGGCCATATCGTTCAGCGCGCGCCCGACGATCTCCTCAGACGAGCCAAGCGAGTAGACGTTCGCGGTGTCGAAGAAGGTGATGCCGGCATCGAGCGCCTGTTTGATCATCGGGCGCGACTGTTCTTCCGGCAACGACCAGGAGTGTGTGCCCTGGTTGGGGTCGCCGTAGGTCATGCAGCCCAGCGCGATCTCCGAGACGACTAATCCGCTGTCGCCGATTCGTACGTACTCCATCGTTCTCCTCCCACCGGCGCCGGTTCGGCGCCCACCGCAGTTGAGTCAACCAGCCCGCGAGGAGTACGTCGACCCCTGCGGATCAGTGATATCGACAGCACCCGATGGTTCGAAACACGCCGAGATTGACGTGCCTCTATCCATGGCACCACCCGCGGCGTGTTTCGAACCGAATGCCGAGAACTAGTCGCGCAGTTGGGCCATCACCGGCGCGGTCTTGGCCAGTTCATCCAGCAACGCGGTCGCTGATTCGGTGACGATGTCCGTGGGCGTGAACGTGGTGCGGTCCTCGCTGACATGCTCGGCGACGTTGGGGATCGATACCGTGGCGCTCATCGGGTACATCCGCAGGGTTGTCACGACTTCCTTGAACATCTGCACTGATCGGATACCGGCAGACATTCCGCCGTACGACACGAATCCGACCGGCTTCATGCCCCATTCGTGCCACAGGTAGTCCAGCGCATTCTTCCCGGCCGCAGGCAGACCGTAGTTGTACTCAGGAGTGACGAGTACGTACGCGTCTGAACGCGCGATCCGTTGCGCCCACTGCTTGGTGTGCTCATGCTGGTACTGCTGCATGGCCGGATGGTGCGGCTCGTCCAGCAGCGGCAGTTGAATCTCCGCCAGATCGGCTACCTCGACGTCCAGCCCACCGTGCGCACGGGCAGTCTCGATAAACCAGTCGGCCACTGATTTGCCGACGCGCGTCGGGCGGGTGCTGCAGACGATGACCTGAAGAACAGGATTCGACACGGGGCATTCTCCTCGCTAATCGTTTACTGGCCCGAGACTACTCAAGCGCGATTAAAGCGCAGTGCAGATCAAGATCGTGGCCAGCGCGAGGGTCGCAATCAACTCCACGATGCCGAGGCGCCCAGGTGCGAGTTGACGCCCGCGCATCGGCCACATCATCGGCATAGCCAGCGCCCGCGCGGTCATCGCGGCGAAGTATGCCGCCAGCGCCCAACCCAGCCAGCCCGATACCCAGATTCCGGCAGCCGCCACGCATGCCAGATGCCAGAGCACCGAGGCGACCACATACCCGACACTGCCGCGCTCGCGAATCATTGTCTTGACGTAGAGAACGGTGCCGAAGAAGTATCCGAAGCTGGCCGCGCACACCAGCGCGATGAGGTCGTACGGCGGCGACGACACGCCATCGATGAAGTCGAACAGCCCGTCGGCGTACACCACGGCCGGCATCAGACTGGCGGCCGCGACGGTGGCGAGTCCGGACGGGATTGAGCGGTCATCACGTCGGTACGCGAAGTACAACCCGATCAGCAGGATCGGCGCGAACGGCAGCAGCCAGCTGATAATCGCCGGCTGTAGCGCGAGCGTGATGACGCCTAGAACGGCGGCCGCGCTGACGTAGGCGCGTACCGGCGGTAGGTAACGCGGCCTACGTCGGGATTTCAGCCACAGGGAGGTGGCGAAAAAGGCGAGGTACCCGACGAACCACAGCCCGAACAGCGTGATGTCGGCAATGTCGAACCGGCCATCGATCGCGGTAATGACCAAGCCGACGGCGTACGGCGCAATTAACATCGCCCACGCGCCGTGTTGATTGGGCACCCACCCTGCCGAGCGTTTCGTCGTCGACCGGGTACCGGTGGGTTTAACGGACGACGAACGATCTACAGGTGGGGCGGACATGCCCCTATTGTCGTCCGAGGGTCAAGTGCCGGTGTGGTGGTGGATCAGGAGTCGCGTGCGGCCGAACGCAGTTCGACCTTCCTAATCTTGCCCACTGCCGTTCGCGGCAACTCGTCGATAGCCACGAACGACGAGGGCTGCTTGAACTTCGCCAGCCGTTTGCGACACCACTTCGCCAGCGCCGCTTCGTCGAATGACGCGCCTTCGGCGAGGACGACGTACACCACGATCTGCTCGTCACGCATCTCATCGGGAAGTCCGATCGCGGCGCACTCGAACACCGAGGGGTGCTCGTTCACGACCCGCTCGATCTCGCCCGCGGCCACGTTCTCCCCGGCTCGTTTGATCATGTCCTTGGTGCGATCGACGAAGTAGTAGAACCCGTCCGCGTCGCGGCGTGCGACGTCGCCGGTGCGCAGCCAGCCTTGGGCGAATGTTTGCGCCGTCGCCGTCGGGTTGTGCCAGTATCCGCTCGCGACGCGTTCACCAAGCCGCCCGCCGACTAGGAGTTCCCCTGGCGTTCCGTCCGGGACATCGGCGCCGGTTTCGTCCACGAGGCGCAGTTGCGCTCCTGGCATCGCCTTGCCCATCGACGACCACCGGCGTTCGGCGGAGACGGGGTTCAGTGTCGGCGGTAGAACCGTCTCGGTCATCCCGTACCCGTGGATTAGTCGGGTACTGAATCGCCGCTCGAATTCACGCGCCTGATCATCGGTAATCGACTGGGCGAACATGGTCGTGCGGATCCGAGAATGCTTGTCGTGTCGGCCTTCGGGTTGCGCGAGGATCATCCGTAGCGGCGCGGCGAACAGAGAGGCGAGGGTGGCGCTGTGCCGACGAGCCTGCGCGCCGAATCTGGTCGCGCTGAAGGCCGGCATGATCGCCAGCGAAGCGCCAATAGTCAGCGCGGACATCGTGCAATAGAACTGCGCATTGCCGTGGAATAGCGGCAGCACGATCAGCCACCGATCGTCAACGCCGACGCTGTAGTGCTCCGCGCACGCTCGACCCACCGCGAGGTACGACCCGTTCGTGATCATCACGCCCTTGGGTCGGCTGGTGGTGCCGGAGGTGTAGAGGATCGTGGCCAGGTCGGTGCCGAGCGCCGGTGTGTGGTGCGTCGGCGTTGCGGCGGCTGCCTTGGTGGCAAATGTCGTGCGTGTCAACGAGCGGATGCCCGGCCGAAGAGCTTCGTTCACGGTGTCGTACGCGTCATCGTCGGCGATGCTGGCCGATGCGCCGGAGTCGCGGAGGAAGTGCGTCAACTCCTCGACGGTGGACTGCGGGTTCGTCGGTACCAGGACCGCGCCGATCGCGTTAGCGCCCAGCCATAGGTCCAAAAACTCCGGGCAGTTGCTGAGGTGCACATGCACCCGGTCCCCGCGGTGTATGCCGAGTTCGCGCAGTACGGCGCCCGCGCGCAGTGACCGATTCACCTGAGAGGCGTAGGTGACGGTGGTGACCTTGCCGTCGGCGTCCTCATAGCTGGCGAATGAGCGGGTCGGAAAATGCGACCAACGCTCGAGCAATTGGAACGGTGAGACGGCGTCGGACACGGTTACTCGCTCCCGGGAAGTTCGAAGTCGGCTCCTCAAGACTAATTCGAGAGGGCGACACACCGCCATGAGTGGCGAACGGTCCGCAGCCGCATAGGTCTCGAGCCTGGACGGACGTGGGAGGGCGTCTCAGTCGCCGTCCGCCGCCCGCGACGTCTTGCTCGGGCTCATCGAGTCCGGTGTCGCCTCGTTCGCGCTGATCGAGCCCGCGCTCGTCGAGCCCGCCCTCATCGAATCTGGTCCCGCCGAATCTGGTCCCGTCGAATCTGGGCGCGGTGAATCTGGGCGCGGTGAATCTGGGCGTGGTGAACCTGGGCGTGGTGAACCGAGCCAGGCGAGTCGGCGGGCCAATGGGATGAATACGAGTAGGTCGACAAGCATCATCAAGACTCCGGCGAGACGCTGATCGGCTACCGGCCCGAGGCCCCACGGTGACATGTCTGACGACATCAACGGATAGGGGCTCAGCAATAACGCAAGCCCGAGGATCCCGGACGCGCCTCCGACGAGAAGGACCGTCCGGGACGCGGCCGGACCAGCTCCGGCGGCACACTGGCCTAAGACGGTGCGAAAGAACAGAAGTCCGGTCACCGCGACGCTCGCTACGAGCGCCGCCTGGATCGCCCGGTTCGCCATCATCGACTGGTGTACGGCGGGAACGTGCCAGAAGTACAGCACCGCGACATACGCGATACCCGACGCCGCGATCAGGTGCCCGCTACCTCGCCGGCTCGGGTTTCGATTCAGCGGCGCGCGTGTAGTGAGCGCGAGTAGAGCCGGTGCGAGCACCATCAGCGCCATCAGTTGAGCCATCATCGCCAGGTGCGACGCGATCGCCGAATGCCACGACTGCGGTAACAGCGCCAGTCCGGCGACGACGACTGCGGTTGCCAGCCACCAGACGCGCCACCGCTCGATCTGTTCGAGGTCCCGCGGCCAGGTGGGTATCGAGCGAGCAAACAGCCAACCTCCGAGGACCATCGCTGCTGACAACAACGCGACGGTGACTGCGCCGACGACGTTGGTTGTCGGGTGGGCGCTGTGGCTGGAATCGGCGGGATCAGCAGATCGCCATAGCAGCACGAATCCGGCGGCTAGTCCCGCCGCAGCCGCGAGCTCCAGGACCGCCATCGCGACGAGCCTGCCAAGTCGCTCGCCGACGAGATCATGCACGGTCGCCGGTGGGTTCGGAGCGCCGGGATCCTGCGGCCGAGACGCGCTCACAGCACAGCGCTAGTTACGCTGCGGCCCGTTCCTCCTGGTGGGGCTCCACGGTCGTTGCGTAGTAGTAGGCCAGCCATGCGGACTGATCGGGCAATTCCCTTGCCCGGCGTCGTCCGAAGCGTGCCTTGATCGTTTCGAACAGGTACGCCACTATCAAACAGCACGCCACGAACACCCTCCTCGCTCGAGGTCACAGCAACGACACGAACTGCCACACACCGGCGCCGAGCAACAACAACGCAACCACAGCATAGATCGCGATGATGGCCGCGGACCCGTCCTTGCGGGCGCTGGTCTGCTCGGTCATGACGCCTCCGTCGGCTTGATCAACTGCGTAGTGCGCTCGCTAAGGCGCACCCGGGCCACGCCCGCACCGGTGGCGTCGGTACGGAACGTCCGTCCCGAGGTCCCGATCTGGTATTCGCGACTGGGCGCCAGCCGCTCGAACGCCAACTCGAACTCACCAGCTCCGGCGGTGGGTTCTAGCGTGAGGCAGAGAACGTCGTCCCGGCCATTGGCGTAGGTGACCAGAACGTCCGGGTACGGCGCGGAAGCGAGAATGGGACCGCCATACCGCGGGATCCGCGCACACAGAAAGTCGTCCTGTTTGTACAGTCGCGACCAGCGGGCTTTCGCTGCCGTCGTATTCGCGGCGAGGCTGGCGTGGAACGGCCGATCCGCATCGGGGCCTAGGAAGTTTGCGGCATCCATACCGCGGACGGCGGCGTCGGCGATGTCGTCCTCACCGTAGAGGCGCGCGAGCTCGCCGATACCGGCGTACACCACGGTGTTGTTCGGCGGATAACCAGTTTTCTCCATCGGCGACCACGCGCCCGAGAGGAAGTGGTTGACGCTCGGCGAGCGGGAGAGCAGCCGCGCGAGCCGACCGCTGGAGGCACCGGGCCGTTGGGCCGGCGGCAATGTCAGCACGTCGTCGGTGATCGGCAGTTTCGCGAACACCGCCGGATTGTCTCCGATGAGGTAGAGCCTCGCGGCGATCTCCGGCGACATCGTGCGACCCAACCCGACGATGAATTGGTTGCCGTCCATGAACATTGGCGATGTGCCATCGTTCCAGGTCAGTGAGCCGACATTCACGCCGAGGAACGAATTGAAGTGCCCGTAGTAGTCGCCGTTCGGTTTCATCCACTCGTGATCGAGCGCATCGAGGTAGCGCTGTGAGACCGTGTCCCACTCATCGGTGCCGTGCACCGCGGAGAATCCGCGCACCCCGGCGGCGCCCATCTGATTACACACCGAGTAGATCTGGTGTGGCTCGCATGGCCACCACGACATCGGGGATTCGGCGTACGCGGCGGCACAGTGCCGAGCAATCTCCGGGTAACTGTAAGACCAGGAACGCCCGTCCTCCCAGGTGAACGTGAGCGAGTCCGGCTCGTCGTAACTCAGGTCGCCGGTCGCGGCCTCATAGTGCGCGATGTGCTTGGCCAGGAACCCGCCGAACATGACGTTCTGAAACTTTGCGCCGACGACCGGGTCGGGGCTGCGGCGGAAGTTACCCATGAACTCCTCGCCGTACCAGTAACCCCAAACAGCCATCTCCTGAGCCTTGTCGATGACGTTGCGTTGCGCCTGACCGAGCAGTCCGGGATAGGCGGGTGCGTAATTCGCCTGGAAGTAGGCGAGCGCGTACCCGACCTCGTTGACTTGGTAGCGCAGCGCCGATGCCTCGACGGCGTCCTCGCCCCAATCCCACCCGTCGAACTCGGCGCGAGGTTGCATGGAAATGCGCAGTAGCCAGCGGATCATGGTGGCATCGACGTCGTTCACCGGCAGCGGCGGCTGCATCCGCCCGCCGCGCTCGACGACCACCGCGATGGGGTCGAAGTCTTGTACGTGCGGCCGCGCGCTGGGCGGATCGAACGAGCGCACGACACGCTCCACGACGTCTGGACTGACGGCGGCCAACGCCGCGTTGCGCGCCTCGCGGCTTTGCAGCGCTCGAAGATGAGAGCGGCGCAGGTTGATCAGGTGGTGAACGACGTACAACCCGGCGCAGATCAGCACAATCGGGATTGCCCACGGCCACGTCGTTCCGGGGTGCGTGCCGAGGCGGGGTCCGTCCGCGAGTGCAACCGATCCGATGACGGAGGCCGCGTACACCGCGATGAGGTGGATCATCGAGCCGAACCCGATCCACAGGTTCCAGCTCAGCCAGAACAGCACCCACGTCAGCACGAACAAGATCGGCCACGCGTCATAAAGGAATCCGGCACCTGGCACCAGCAGCGCGATGCCGCCGGCGTCGGTCCATCGCGTGTTGCCGAACAGGATGAGGCTCAGCGCGATCACAGTTACCGCGAGCACGGCCAACGCGAACCGTTTGGTGTAATGGCGCCGCGCCGGACCCCAGCGTGGTACCTCGGGGATCCGCTGGATGGCGGCACGGTCACGTATCAGGCTCCCGGCGGGCGCCGCGGCCGGCACAGGGCTCGAGTCCGAGGGCGGCCGCGACCGCGTGGATACCAGCTGATCAACCACGAGCTACTCCCTTGCCTATGTCCGGCACTTCAGCCCCACAACCGCTTGCGGCGACGAGCCCAGTGGATGGCCACGGCGTACCAGGCAAGCAACGCGATCGTGCCGAACCCGAGCGCGACGAGCCACAGGACGTTCGCCGGAGTTGTGCCTACGTCGTAAGTGCTGGCGAAGATCGCGAATGCGATGGCTAGAACGCCGCTGACGAGGGTGGTGATCCAAGCCGCGCCGGGCTTCGGTGTTCTGATGCTGGGCTCCATGGCCTGGCGGTACTTCGTTGTCACGACAGCAATCCCGTCACCGTGGCGCTTCGCATGAAGGGAAGCGCTTTGCGTGATTGAATCACTCGCGCCAAAACGCGCGCAATACTTCGTCGATCTGCAGAAGACAAGCGCTCGCACCGGTGGATTCCTTGGTAGCGCTGGATTCCGGGTACAAACCGCGCGAATCTGTGAGGAGATTGGCGTTCCTGCCTTAGACGTGACGAGGCCCGATGGCCGCGGCACCGCGAATGCCTGTAATGCCTCAAGGGCGGTGTGAGCGCGGCCGATAACCTGGGTCCATGACGTTTCAGTTGCCTACGGACATACCCATCAATGCGTGGATTGCCCAGCGCACCGCGCAGTCGCTGGCCGCCGGGAGCGACGGCGTCGACAGGCTGAAACGTGAGCCGGGCGGCGCCATCGACGTCCTGCGCGGGTGGAACGAGGTGTCAATCGCATTGGGCGGTGCCGGCGCAATCGCTGAGACGCTGTCCGAGATGCACCCTGACCCCGTCGTCCGGCAGGCTGCCGATCAGGCCATCCAAGAGATCGCCACGTTCTCCACCGATCTGGAACTTGATCGCGATCTGTACGAGGTCTTCGCAGCGGCCGACGAGTCCACGCTCGATGCTAATGGCGTGCGCCTGCTGCGGAAGATCCGTCAAGACTTCACCCGGGCCGGCGTCGACAAGGACGAGGCGACGCGCGAACGTATCCGCGCAATCAACGAGCGGATGGTCGTGCTCAGCCAAGACTTTGGCCGCAATCTGCGTGAGGACGTCCGCAGTATTCGCGTAGCTCCGGCCGTCCTGGAGGGTCTCCCGTCGGATTGGGTCGCGGCGCACCCCGCAGACGACGACGGCTTCGTCACGGTCACGACCGACTACCCAGACGTCGTTCCCTTTAGTTCCTTCTGCGCGGACGCGGATGCGCGCCGTGCGCTTCGCGTGGAGTTCCTGAACCGTGGCTGGCCGCAGAACGACGCCTTGCTACAAGAGCTGTTCGCGCTGCGTCGTGAATACGCCGCGTTGGTCGGCTATGACTCGTGGGCCGACTACACCGCAGAGACCAAGATGATCGGCAATGGCGTAGCTATCCTGCAGTTCATCGACAGGATTGCAGATGCGGCGCGCGAGTCCGGTGAGCGTGACCGCGCCATTGTGCTGGAACGGCTGCGCCAGGACCGCCCCGAAGCGAGCACCGTGGACGCGGCCGACCTCGCCTATTACTCCGAACTCGTCCGCAAGGAGCAACTCGACGTCGATGCGCAGTTGGTGCGCACGTACTTCGACTTCGAGAAGGTGCGCGCCGGACTGCTGGAGGTCACCGGCAGACTATTCGGGCTGCGCTACCAACCGATCGAGGCGAGCACCTGGCACGAAGATGTTGCGTCGTACGACGTGTTTTTTGCTGATACCGACGCTCAGGTAGGTCGGATCCACCTCGATCTGCATCCCCGCGAGGGTAAGTACAAGCATGCCGCTCAGTTCACCTTGGTCGAGGGAATCGTCGGCCGCCAGCTCCCGGAGGGCGTGCTGGCCTGCAACTTCAGTCGGGGACTCATGGAGCACGACGACGTCGTGACGCTGTTCCACGAGTTCGGCCACCTGGTGCACCACATCGTCGGCGGACACACCCCATGGCACCGGTTCTCCGGCGTCGCGACCGAATGGGATTTCGTCGAAGCGCCCAGTCAATTGCTCGAAGAGTGGGCCTGGGACGCCAGCGTCCTGCAGAGCTTCGCGACCAACGCCACCGGCCAACCCATCCCGACCGACCTCGTCGCGGCCATGCGTAAAGCGGAGGATTTCGGTAAGGGTCTGCATGCCCGAACGCAGATGTTCTACGCCGCCATGTCGTACTGGTTCCACGTCGAGGAGTACGACGACCTGACGGCTCGGCTGCGTGAGCTGCAAGAGCAGTACAGCCTGCTGCCGTACATCGATGACACGCATATGCACGCGTCATTCGGACATTTGGACGGCTACTCCTCGGGGTATTACACCTACATGTGGTCGCTGGTTATCGCGAAGGACCTGTTCAGCGCTTTCGACACCGCGGACTTGTTCGAGCCAACCGTGGCGCGACGTTACCGAGAGCAGATTCTGGCCGCCGGCGGCACTCGAGATGCCGCCGACCTGGTGACTGCGTTCCTCGGTCGCCCGTCGTCATTCGCGGCGTTCGAGGCGTGGCTAGCGCTGTAGCGACGTACGACGGGCTGCTAGGACGTTCGGCAGCCGCTCAGGGTTTGGTGATTAGCGGCGGAATACTGCTGAGATCCGGCGGTGGCGCCGGATTCGGGATGATCATCGACGCGCCGCTGGCTTCGTCAACGACGAGTCGACAGTCGAGACCGAACACGTCCGAAATCAGGTCCGCGGTCAACACCTCTGCCGGTGGGCCGTGAGAAATCACTGTGCCCGCGCGCATCACGACGAGGTCGTCTGCGTAGTGCGCTGCCTGCTGTAGGTCATGCAGTACGGCGATCACGGTGCGCCCCTGCGCGCGGACCATTTCGCGCACGAGTTCTAATAGCGAGTGTTGATGCGCTATGTCGAGGAAGGTTGTCGGCTCGTCAAGCAGCACCACCTCGGTCTGCTGCGCCAGCACCATCGCTACCCACACGCGCTGGCGCTGCCCTCCGGAAAGGTCATCGACAAGTCGATCACCGAGATCGGTCATCTCGGTTGCGGCGAGCGCCCCTTCGACGGCGTCGTGATCAGCCGAACTCCATTGCTTCAACAGGCTCTGGTGTGGGTAACGCCCGCGAGCGACGAGGTCACGCACAGTGATGCCCGACGGTGCGTGCGCGGTCTGTGGGAGGAGCGCGAGCCGCTTCGCGAAGCCGCGGGCGTTCAGCCCGCGCGCGTTCACGCCGTCCAGCGTGATTTCGCCGTGCGAGGGGTGAAGCAGACGGATCATCGTGCGCAGCAGCGTCGATTTACCGCAGCCGTTCGGCCCGACGATCGCGGTGAACCGACCTGGCGCGATATCCAGGGTCATGTCGGGAATGATCTGATTGCCGTCGAGCGTCACGCGCAGGTCGTGCGCGCTGAGTCTGGCCGCGTGATCGATCGGGATCATGATTTCCGAGCCTCCTTCGCCAGTAATAACACGAGGTAGATGCCGCCTATCGTGGTGGTAACCACGCCGACCGGCAGTTGGATGGGATCGAACGTGCGTTGCGCGAGAACATCGGCGACGAGCAGCAGCGCGGCGCCAGTAAGCGCGGTCGGGAACGGCGTGACCTGTGGTGATCGAGTGATCCGGCGCGCGAGGTGAGGAGCGGCGAGCGCGACGAAAGAAATTGGGCCGGCGATCGCGGTTGATACCGCGGTGAGCCCGACCGCGACCGCCAGCAGCAGCGGTCGCGTCACGGATAGCCGCAATCCGAGTCCGGCGGCGGCATCATCGCCGAGGTCGAGCGCTTGCAGTCTGCGAGTCAGTGCAACCGAGCCTGCGACGAGGACGACCAGGGCGATGCCGGCGGGCGCGACCTGAATCCACCGCAGTCCGTTGAGGTCGCCAGCACCCCACGTGGCTGCGGCCATCGACAGGTCGAGATCGGCCGCACCGATCAGCCAGCGATTCACGGCCGCGAGCATCGCGGACACGCCAAGCCCGACGAGCACCATGCGTAATCCCGCAGAACCGGAGCGCTGCGAAAGCAGATAGACCGCGCCGGCCGCGACGATGCCCCCGGCCAAGGACGCGCCCGCGATGGGGGCGAAACCGGTGGCGCCGCCGTACATCGCCAGCAGCACGCCGGTATACGCGCCGGTGTTGAAACCGATCACATCGGGGGACCCGAGTGGGTTGCGGGTCAGCGACTGAAAGATCGCGCCGGACAGCGCCAGCGCTCCACCGATCACGATCGCGGCGACGATCCGGGACAGTCGCCACTGAAGTACTACGGTGGCTGGAAATCCGTCGAGCCCACCGAAGAGCACAGCTAGCGCGTCTGCCGAGGTGAGACCTGCGCCGGGCTGAATGAGCGCTCCGAAACCGACGAGTAGTACCACGAGTAGCAGGATCGTGCCGACCGCGACGCTGCGTCGATGTAGACGCAGGCTGACCGGCCCGACACTGACTGGATGAAACACCGGTCGCGAGGGTTTCGTGGAGGTCATAGCGCCGCCACCCTCCGTCGCCGCGCGATCGCGATCAGGAATGGCGCGCCGACGAAGGCGACGACTATCCCGGCGGGTAGTTCGCCGGGAAGTAGGACTCGGCCGAGTACGTCGGCGCCGATGAGCGTGATCGGTGCAATGACCGCCGACAGTACGATTACCCAGCGATTGTCGGGACCGCTGATCCGGCGAGCGAGATGTGGAACCATCAGCCCGAGGAAGATGATGACACCGGCGGTCGCAGCGACGGAGCCGGCCAGCAGCGTAACAGCGGCGACGGCTAGAATGCGCGTGGTGCGGACTGACGCCCCCAGGGAGGTGGCGGCCTCCTCACCGAGCGCGATCGCGTTGAGCCCCCGCGCGCATAATGCGGCGAGCACGAGACCGGTTAGTACGAATCCGCTGATCTGCCAGGTAGGCGTCAGTGTGCCGACGTCCACGATGCCGAGATTCCAGGTGCGCAAGCGATCAAAGGCCTGCGGGTTGAGAAGGGCTAGGCCTTGGCCGATACCTTCCAGGACGGCAGAGAGTGCGACGCCAGCGAGCACGAGTCGTGCCGGATCGGCGCCGGTGCGACTACGGCCGATGAGATACACGCTGACAGAGGCGACTAATGCTCCGAAGAACGCGAACCAGATGTAGCCGAGAAGTGGCTGGATACCGAAGATCCCGACAGCGAGTACGACGCAGAACGCCGCCCCGGCGTTGACGCCGAGCACACCCGGATCGGCAAGCGGATTACGGGTGAGTCCCTGAATTACTGCTCCGGCGACCCCGACGGCAATCCCGGCAACCAGCGCGAGCACGGTGCGGGGGATTCGGCCATCCCAGATCGGGGTGTGGTCTGGATTGGTCAAGTCGCGTTGAAATACGGCCTCGAGCACGGTCCCAGGAGAAAGCGCTCTGGCGCCGATCATCAGACTGAGTACCATGACCGCCAACAGGAGGGCGACGAGGCCGCAGAGCCAAAAGAAGAGACGACCGTGTGAGGTCGTCGGCTTTTGCATGCGCGAGAGGTTATCACGAGCAAAATTAGGCTAACCTAACCGCTATGAATTCAAGGAAGCGCAGCGGTCGGCTGCTCCTACCGACCCTTCTCGCACTCGCTTTGTTCGTGAGCGGATGCGCCGGCGGATCGGACGACGCCGACGCGAATAACAATGCCGGCACCGGGAACGACAAGGTGGCCACCGGCGGCGAGGAGTTCGCAGACGCGGACGCGGAGACCGCCAAACTCGGCTCGGATGCCGCGCCCGGCGAGTTCCCGCGCACCGTGACGCACTCAATGGGGGAGACCGAGATCCAGGAGAAACCCGAACGCGTCGTCGTCCTGGACACCGGCGAGTTGGACGACGTCCTCACGCTGGGCATCATGCCTGTTGGACTCGTAACGACTGAGGGTGCCGATCCCATTGCGCCGTACCTTGCCGACCAGGCAGAGGGCATCGAGTCTGTCGGCACAGTCAACTCGCTCAACTTGGAAAAGATCGCCGAACTGCAGCCCGACCTGATTCTGGGCTCGCAACTTCGCGCGGACAAGCTCTACGAACAGCTCTCGCAGATCGCGCCGACCGTGTTCTCGATCCGCCCGGGATTCCCGTGGAAAGAGAACTTCACTCTGGTCGCCGATGCACTGGGTGAGGAAGAGGGCGCCGAAGCTGCGCTCGCCGACTACGACGCCAAGGTAGAGGAAGTGAAGGCCGCCATTGACGGCGACCCGACCGTCTCCCTCGTCCGTTGGATGCCGGACAAACTGCGGATCTATGGCGACAAGTCGTTCATCGGCGTGATTCTGAACGACATTGGCCTCGCGCGCCCGGACAACCAGCAGATCGACGAACTTGCCATTGAGATTTCCCCAGAGAACATCGCTGAGGCGGACGCCGACTACATCTTCTACAGCAGCTATGGCGATCCCGACGCAACCGGCGAGACTCAGGTCATAGAGGGTGCAGGTTGGAAGGCGCTCGATGGGGTCAAGAATGGGAAGGCGTTCCGTGTCGACGACGGCGTCTGGTTCCTGGGGCTCGGCCCGACAGGTGCCGACCTCGTCCTAGACCAGCTGAAGGATTACCTCAGCAAGTAGCGCGATAGCCACATATCTGCGGTGTTCGCACACGTGATCGTCACCGGCTATCGCGTGTACGGGCACTGCAGATCTATCTATGGATGAGATTTCATCTCGCGATCGACGAAGACTTCCCATCCGTGCGGTTAACTCGGCGTATGAACAACGCGCTGGAATCCGAAGAAGAACGGCCCGATCAGTTCGGTCTACCACGCGGGATCATCATCCTGCTTGGCCTCGCGTCCGTAGTGGTCGTGGTATTCGGCATGCGTGCGGTCGCCGATATCCTCGCGCCGATCTTCTTGGCGCTGGCGTTGACGATCACCGTGTATCCGATGCGCGTCTGGCTTCAGCGGTACGGGGTCCCCTCCTGGCTGGCCACGCTGCTGGTCGTCGTCGGGGTCTATCTGTTGCTCGTGGTGCTGGTTTTCGCGTTCGTCCTCGGCGTCACCCGGCTTGCGGAACTGTTGCCTGACTACGCCGCGCAGTTCTCCAGCACGCTCGACGACATCACGACGTGGGTCGGGGGTTTTGGCGTTGGCAGCGATGAAATCCAGGAGGTGTTGGCTAACGTCGATTACGGCTCGCTCGTCGGCATCGTCGGGGACATCGTCAACGGACTTTTGGGCATCCTGTCGGACCTGATTTTCATCATTGCCCTCCTGCTCTTCATGGGAATTGACAGCGCCAAGTTCACCACTCGGATGGAGCGGGTACGTGGTGGCCGGGAGCAGGCGCTCACTGCGCTGGGCGCGTTCGCCACAGGCACGCGCAAGTATTTCGCCGTCTCGACCATCTTCGGCGCCATCGTCGCGGTCCTCGACTGGCTCGCCTTGGTGATCCTCGACGTCCCGGCGGCGCTGCTGTGGGGCATCTTGGCGTTCATCACCAACTACATCCCGAATATTGGGTTCATCATCGGGTTGGTGCCGCCGGCATTACTGGCGCTACTGGCGCACGGTCCGGGGACGATGATCGCGGTCATCATCATCTACATTCTGCTGAACTTCATCATCCAGAGTGTGATTCAGCCGAAGTACATGGGCGACTCGGTCGGCCTGACCACGACCGTGACCTTCCTGTCGCTGATCTTCTGGACCTTTGTGCTCGGCCCGCTGGGCTCGATTCTGTCGGTGCCGATGACTCTGCTGGTCAAGGCAACCCTGGTGGACTTCGACCCGCGGAGTCAGTGGCTGCAACTGTTCCTGGGCGATCCGCCCGATCACGCCGCGCGCCGGCGGCGCCGACGCGGCACCGGGGTGCGACGAGTGGTGGTGCTGATGCGCCGTCGGCCGAGCGCTGCGGGGGAGATGGACGTCGAGAGCGCCGAGCCCCGTTCGACACAGCAGGGCGAGACCTGAGCCGCCGGTTACCGCTGGGGTCGGAATCGTTAGGTTTTGGTGGCCGAAACTCGTTAACCCACGTTTAATGTCATATGACCCACATCTCATTAAGGAGTGACTCCGTGTCCCAGCCGTTGTACCCGGGATCGATCGCCGAAACCCCCGACATCCAGCAGGCGCGATCCTGGGCGTTCAGCGCCCACTTGACCCGAATGGCGCGCAAGCAGCCCAACAACATCGCGTTCAAGTGTGATGACGAGACGCTGACTTACGGCGAGTTGGATCATAAGGTCACCCGGTTGGCTAATGCGCTGCGCGGACGGGGCATTGAGCGCGGCGATCGTGTCGCAACGATCAGCATGAACAACCTTGAGCACGTGATCACGTTCTGGGCCGCGTGGCGTCTGGGTGCTGTCGTCGTTCCGATGAACTTCCGACTTGCCCCGCCAGAGCTCACGTATCTGATCACCGATTCCGGTGCGAAGGCTGTCGTCGTGGACGCCGCTTTCGACAACCTTGAGCAGGCGGCGCGTGACGCGGTCGCCGTGCGCCTGGTCATCGGCGGAGAGCCGTCCGACGGCGCCGAAGACTTCACGGCCTTCCTGGAGTCCGGCAGCGACGTACACGAATACGTGCACGTTGAGGAGAACGAACTCTGCACCATCATGTACACCTCGGGCACCACCGGTCTGCCCAAGGGCGCGATGCTGAGCTACAGCAACTTGCTCGCGCAGGTACACAACATCATCGCGATCTTCAAACTCACCGGTCCGGACGAAGTGAATCTGTGCGGAGTCCCGCTGTTCCACATCGCCGGTATCGGTGGACTACTACCGAACTTCCGCCTCGGTGGACGGACGATCGTCCAGCGCCTCGGCGCGTTCGATCCGCAGGCAACCCTGGAGTTGATCCGCGACGAAGGGGTGACCCAGGCGTTCCTGGTCCCGACGCAATGGCAGGCGGTGTGCGCCCTGCCGCCGTTGGACCCGCCGATCACGACGCTGCGGCGGATCTCCTGGGGCGCGGCGCCGACGACCATCGGCATCCTCGAGGGAATGGAACGCACCTTCGGCGGCATCGAGAATATCGCCGTATTCGGGCAATCGGAGATGTCGCCGGTCACCTGCTCACTGGACGCCAAGGATGCGATCCGCAAGATCGGCTCGGTCGGCCTGCCGATTCCTGGAGTCGAGGCGCGTGTCGTGGACGCATCGGGGAACGACGTTGCCCAGGGGGAGGTGGGGGAGATCGTCTACCGCGGTCCGAACATGATGCTGGGCTACTGGAACCGCCCCGAAGCGACTGCTGAGGCGTTCGCCGGCGGTTGGTTCCATTCCGGCGACCTCGTCCGGCAGGACGAAGAGGGTTTCGTGTACGTCGTTGACCGGCTCAAGGACATGCTGATCTCCGGTGGTGAAAACATTTATTGCGCCGAGGTCGAAGCTGCCGTCCAATCGCATCCTGACGTGCTGGAAGCCGCCGTGATCGGCCGCCCGCATGAGAAGTGGGGTGAGATTCCGATCGTGATCGTTGCCGCGAACCCGGGTGCGACTCTTACCGAGCAAGACGTTCTCGACCATGTCAGCGACAAACTCGCACGCTACAAGCAGCCGAAGGGCGTGCATTTCGTCGATGCGCTGCCGCGCAACGCTTCGGGTAAGGTCACCAAACCCGACCTACGTAAGGAATTCGGTAAGTAGTAGTTGCCGGCGCGCGCCGTAATCGCGACGTGCGCCGGCTCCTGTAATCAATATCGAGAAACGGGAGGGTCTCATGGACGGCCTCATGCAGCGCGTACCGCTGAGCATCGTCGACATCTTCGAGCATGCCGAGCGGATGCACTCACACAAAGAGATCATCACGCGCGGACCCTCGCCGAGCCGCTACACGTACGGGGACTGGGCGCAACGAGTGCGCCAACTCGGGACCGCGCTGGACCAGCTAGGGCTCAGCGCGGATGCGCGAGTCGGCACGTTCTGCTGGAATCACGCGCAACACCTCGAACTGTACTTCGCGGCGCCATGTAGTGGACGTGTACTGCACACGTTGAACATCCGCCTGTTCCCCGAACAGTTGGAATACATCATCAACCACGCCGACGACGAGGTCATCTTCGCCGACCGCTCGTTGCTCCCACTCTTGCTTCCGATCCTGGAAAAGACGCCGGGGGTCCGTCAGGTCGTAGTCATCGACGACGGATCCGGACCGGAAATAGTGGACGGCGAAAAGTTCCTCGACTACGAGCAGCTGATCGCGGGACGCGAGCCTGCCCAGTTCACGATCGAGGACGAAAATCAGGCCGCGGCGATGTGTTACACCTCCGGTACAACAGGGAATCCGAAGGGCGTGGTGTACTCGCACCGATCGACGTACCTGCACGCGATGTTGATGACGTCCACCGTCACGATCTCTCTCGCTGAGGACGATCGACCTCTGGTGATCGTGCCGATGTTTCACGCCAACGCGTGGGGTATGCCGTACGCGGCGCCGCTTTGTGGCGCGTCGTTGGTATTCCCCGCATCTGACATGTCGCCAGCCGCGAACGCGCAGACCATTCAGGACGAGAAGGTCACCATCGCGATGGGTGTGCCCACGATTTGGCAGGGGCTGCTGCCAATCCTCGAGCAATACGACTTGTCGTCGCTGCGAGCGCTGTGCGCCGGTGGCTCAGCCGTGCCTCGCGGGCTGATCAAGGAGTATCGCGACCGCGCGAATCTGCATATATACCAAGGATGGGGAATGACCGAGACCTCGCCCATTGGCAGCATGGGGAGAGCTGGGTCCTCTGAGCAGGCCCTGGATCCTGACGCGCAGTTGGACCTCGCGGCCACCGGCGGGTACATCGTCCCGGGGGTCACGGCGCGCATCGTCGAACCAGATACCGAGAACGTGCAGCCCTGGGATGACGAAGCAACCGGCGAGTTGCAGATCAAAGGTGCATGGATCGCCTCGGAGTACTACAAGCCGGAAAAGCCAGGGCTCAGCACCGCGGGTGGGTGGATGCGGACCGGGGATATAGCAGCGATTGGGCCGCGAGGAGTGCTGCGGATCGTCGACCGAACCAAGGATCTGGTGAAGTCGGGTGGTGAGTGGATTTCGTCCGTCGACGTCGAGAATATTCTGATGGCGCATCCCGACATCAAGGAGGCGGCGATCGTTGGCGTTCCGCACCCAAAGTGGACCGAGCGCCCGCTCGCGTGCGTCGTGCTGAAGGACGGCGTCGAAGCGACGGAGGCGAAGAAACAAGAGATTCTAGAGTTCTTGGCGCCACAGATCGCGAAGTGGTGGCTGCCTGATGCTCTTGAGTTCATTGACGAAGTGCCGAAAACCAGCGTAGGGAAGTTCTCCAAGAAGGATCTGCGGCAGCGCTATGCCGACTATGCGCTGCCCGGTTCCGAGGCATGATGCAGCGTAAACGAATCCTGAATAGTGTCGCCCGCCGTGACGAGGCCGCTTACGCGGCGCTCGCCAGCCGCGGTGGGAGCGGCGCCGATCGAGTGTGGCGCGGGCTATCGCGCGCGGCGGACTACTCGATGATCTGGATCGGCGCTGCGGCTGCGATGCATACCCTCGGTGGACGTCGAAGCCGTCGAGCGGCCGCGCGCGGACTCGCCACCGTGGCTGTCACCAGCTTGATCACGAACCAAGGGGCGAAGCGACTCAATCATCGCGCTCGGCCCGATAGCGGGCTGATTCCGTTGCGTAGGCGGGCATTACGGATGCCGACCTCGGCGTCCTTCCCGTCCGGGCATTCGGCGAGCGCGGCAGCGTTCGCGACCTCGGTCGCCACGGAGAATCTTCCGCTCGGGGCAGCCGTCGGCGTTCTCGCCGGCGCTGTGGGAATCTCGCGCGTGGGCTCTGGGGCGCACTTTCCCAGCGATGTGGTGGCCGGATTTGCGCTCGGCACCGGGATCGCGTTACTGGGAGCCAAGATCGTGCCACCGGTCCTCCCGCTGCCGAACCCCGATGATCACCCGCCGGTCGAGGACGCGCCCGCGCTGGCCCGTGGCGCCGGGCTCACCGTGATCGCCAACGAAGGATCTGGCGTCGACAAACCTTCAATCGTGCAGGACATCCGTGACGGCCTGCCCGAGGCAAAGATCATGACGCTCGGCGAGGATGACGACTTGATCGAACTGGCCGAGCGGGCCATCGTCGACGGCGCGAAGGTGCTTGGCGTCTGCGGTGGCGATGGCACGGTCGTGGCGCTCGCGAGCGTGGCGATCAAGCACGACGTGCCGCTGGCGGTGTTTCCCGGCGGGACGTTCAATCACTTCGCGAAGGATGTCCGGCTACCGGAGGTTGCCGACACCGTCCGCGCCCTCGAGGCGGGAACCGTAACGCGTGTCGACGTCGCAACTCTTAACGACGACATCTTCTTGAATACCGCGAGCATCGGTACCTACCCGGAGTTCGTCACCGAGCGTGAGTCCCTCGAACCGAGGTACGGAAAGCGCGTGGCTGCGCTTATCGCGGCGACGCGGCTGATGCGGGCGAAACCGCGCACTCGGCTCGTGATCGATGGTGAGGAGATCCCGGCGTTGCTGTTCTTCGTCGGCAATTCGCAATACGAGCCGAGGGATTTCGCGCCGGCGATGCGTCCACGTCTGGACGACGGGAAGCTAGACGTGCGGGTGTTGGTGCATCACGGGCGCCTACTCACCGCACGCCTGTTATGGGCCACCCTGACCGGCACTTTGGAGCGTTCGCGTGCATACCGGCACATGAGCCCGAGTGAACTTGACGTGCGGATCCTCGAGTCGGAGGTCCTGATCTCCCGGGACGGGGAGGTAGACGCTCCAGTTGAGCGGGTGCGCTTCGGCGTGCGGCCACGGGCCCTGCGGGTCTACCAGCCGGCCGACACCACCTTCTAATCGCGGGACGCCGCGGAGTCAGTGCCGAGCGCTCTAGTCTGCTGCTACGTCGCGCGTTGCGCGCCGACGTAGCAGCAGGGCGATCAGCAGACCGATCGCCAGCAGGGTGATGGTGCTGATCGCGAGCGCGTCCCACCCGCCGTACTGCCACGCGATCCCGGCCAGGGTGCCGAACACCGACGAGCCGAGATAGTAGGTGAACAGGTATAGCGCGGACGCCGACCCCGTCGAGCGGCCAACCGCATGCGCGCGCGTCGAGACCCAACCAGCCGCGATGCCGTGTACGACGAAGAAACCGATCGTCAGTACAGCCATGCCCACCACGAACGTCCACAACGGCGCCAACATAGTGATCAATACGCCGATCATCGCGATCGCGAATCCGATCGGGACCAGCCGTGGTCGACCGATACGCTGCTCGAACCGTCCGGCAACGATCGAACTCACCGAACCGATCGGGTATACCAAGAACACCAATCCGGCGATGCCTGCAGGCAGAAGGTACGGTGCTGATTCCAGGCGATACCCGGTGATGTTGAAGACGGCAACGAACGCGCCCATGCTCAGCCCGCCGATCGCATACAACCCAACCAATACCGGCTCGCGCAGCGCGCCCATGAATGCCGACAGGGAGGACCGGACGCTGCTAGGAGCGGGATGGAAGTTTCGGGATTCCGGCAGTGCGAGCAGCACCACCGCAGCGCACAGCAAGCCGTAGGCGCCGGTGCCCAGCAGCGCCCAATGCCACCCGCCAGCCTGGCTCAACCCGCCGGAGACCAAGCGGCCGGTCATCCCGCCGAGCGCGGTGCCGCCGACGTAGAGACCGGCGGCGCGGGCAAGCGATGCCGGATGGACTTCCTCCCGCAAATAGGCCATCGCGACTGCCGGAAACCCGGCTAGAGCTAGCCCGGTGAGGGCGCGCAGCACTAACAGCCATCCCCAGGACCCGGCAGCGGCGGTCGCGGCGGTGATGACCGCGGCCCCGACGAGCGCGGTCCGCATCACCGTCGTGCGACCGATGACTTCGGAAAGTTGTCCGGCGATCAGCATCCCCACCGCCAGAGCAATGGTCGTCACGCTGACCGACAAGGCGGCCGATGCCGCTGACAGGTCGAACTCGCGGGAGAACGACGGCAGCATCGCCTGAGGCGCATACAGCAGACCAAATGACGCGAATGATCCGGCAAACAGCGCGATCGAGACCCGGCGAAATCCGGGTTCGCCGTGCCGGTAACCGGAAAACGTCATGGTGGGAGACTAGTAAGCGATGCTCACCACCTCGCGAAGGAGGCGCCCACCGATGACCGCGCTCGCCACGGCTCGCACGCTGCTGTTCGTCCCCGGTAACAAACCGGCCCTGTTCGGTAAGGCCGCTGGATCAGGCGCCGATTGTTATATCGCCGACCTCGAGGACGCCGTGGCACCCGCGGACAAGGAGCAGGCCCGATCCGCCGCCTTGGACGGGCTCGCTGGCACGCCCGGGCTCATCCGCATCAATGCCGCCGGGACCGCCTGGCATGACGACGACCTGCAGGCGATTGCCCTCGCGCCGGGCGTGCAGGGCGTCATGCTGCCGATGGCCGAAGATGTGGACGCCGTCCGTCGGGTGTCCGATCGGTTGGCAGGCATCCCGTTGGTGCTGCTCGTGGAGACCGCTCGCGGCATCCGCGATGCGGGCATGCTCGCACAGGTTCCCGGGGTCACTCGGCTGGCATTCGGCAACCTTGATTTCGCCTTGGACGCGGGGATTGAGCCGCGGACGGATGACGAAGACGAGTTGCTGTACGCCCGTTCGGCGCTGACCCTCGCGGCGCGCGCCGCTGGCTTGCCGGGCCCCGTCGACGGCGTACTTGGGGATTTCAAGAACACCGATCTCCTGCGGCGGCGTACGACGCGGGCATGGGACCTCGGCTTCCGCGGCAAGTTGTGTATCCACCCGTCGCAGGTAGCCGTGGTGCACGACGCGGTCCGTCCGTCGGAGGACGAGGTTGCCTGGGCGAGCCGGATCGTCGACGGTGCCGGTGATCTGGATGGCGCTGCGGTTCAGGTGGACGGTGAAATGGTCGATCGCCCGGTGCTGTTGAAGGCGCAGGACCTGCTCGCGCGCGCCGTCGTCTGATGACTCGGGTGTCCGTGCGCGGTGACACGCCACCGTTCCACGTCATGGAGATCCTGAAGGCGGTCGCCGTACGGCAGAAGACGCATGGCGATGTCTGTCTGCTGTGCGTGGGACAGCCGTCAACTCCCGCGCCCGAGGCCGCGCTGGAGCGCGCGAGGCACGCGATGTGCTCGGAGGTGCTCGGCTACACCGAAGCGGTCGGAAATCTTGAACTGCGCGAGGCGATCTGCCAGCACTATCGGGACTGGTACGGCGTCGACGTACTCCCGACGCAGGTCGTGCTGACGACCGGATCATCTGCGGCGTTCACCGCGATCTTCCTCGCGGCCTTTGACGTCGGCGACCGGGTCGTCGTGACTCGTCCGGGGTATCCGGCGTACCGGAATTCGTTGGCTGCGTTGGGATGTGAGGTCATTGACCTGGACTGCGGACCCGAGACCCGGTTCCAGCCAACGGTGGCCATGCTCGAAGCGTTACCGCATAAACCAGCCGGTCTCGTGTTGGCCAGCCCCGCGAATCCGACCGGCACGGTCGTTCCGGCCGAAGATCTCGCCGACATCTCTCGGTGGTGCGCCGAGAACGACTGCCTGTTGATCAGCGACGAGATATATCACGGGATCAGCTATGGCGTCTCAGCCCGGACCGCCTGGGAGTTCGGCGATTCCGCGGCAGTCATCGGTTCATTCTCGAAGTACTTCTCGATGACCGGATGGCGCCTTGGCTGGGCAATCCTGCCCAACGAACTGTTGCGCCCAGTCGAACTACTGCTGGGAAATCTCAACCTTTGCCCGCCGGCGATCTCGCAGGCGGCCGCACTCGGGGTGTTCACGACCTCGGCGGAGGCCGAGTTACGTGGACACGTGCGGCGGTACGCCGCCAACCGCGACCTCGTAGTCTCGCGGCTGCCGGACATCGGTGTACACGACGCGACGGCGCCAGATGGAGCGTTCTATGCGTATGCGGATATATCCCACCTCGCTGACGATTCGCTGACCTGGTGTCGTGATGTTCTCGCCGCTACCGGAGTGGCGATCACGCCCGGAATCGACTTCGCCGCAATCGGGATAGGCGATCCGGCCTTGGACGGCAACCGGTTTGTGCGGTTCTCGTTTGCCGGCGAGGGCGCCGAGATCACCGAGGCTTTCGACCGGCTCACCAACTACGTCACCGGTGCGTGATTGCGTGCGGCCTCGGCATTAGGCCGCGGATCGATGTGCACTGAGAACAGCTTCGCCGGGACTGGAGGCTGCGTGTCTTCGGTGTCGGCCGCGGCGGTGCTCAACGCGTGACTGGGTTCTCGATACGATGAGGCACGTGCTGCCGCCTTCTGCTGACGAACAAGAGAACTTGAGCCCGTCGGACGTGATCACTGCTGATACCGGACTGACGTCGGCGCAGGTTGCCGAGCGTACGGCGCAAGGTCTGACGAACGCGGTTGACAGTAGTTCGTCGCGAAGTATCTGGGAAATCGTTAAGGCGAACGTCTTCACCCGGTTCAATGCGATCCTTGGCGCACTGTTTGTGCTGATTCTGATCACTGGTTCGTTCGCGGACGGGCTGTTCGGCCTCGTTCTCGTGGTGAACTCCGGGATCGGGATAGTCCAGGAGTACCTCGCGAAACGCAAACTCGATCGCCTCGCGCTGCTGAACGCGCCCATCACCAAGGTGGTCCGTGACGGCGTAGTGCTGGAAATCCCTACCGCCGAAGTGGTCCAGGACGATCTGGTCGAGCTTCGCACCGGCGATCAGGTGCCCGCCGACGGTGCGCTCCTGAGTTCCGACGGCTTGGAGCTGGATGAATCAAACCTCACCGGAGAATCTGACGCTGTCCCAAAAGCGGTCGGCGATGAGGTCCGCTCCGGTACAGCGGTAGTCGCAGGCGCCGGCCGGTTCGTCGCGTCGGCCGTAGGCCCGAACGCCTACGCCAACAAGATCGCCGCGGAGGCGCGCGTGTTCACCCGCGCCCGCAGCGAAATTCAGGATTCGGTCAACCAGTTACTGAAGTACATCACCTGGGTGATCGTGATTGCGCTGCCGCTGCAGATCTTTTCGCAGGCGCGGGTGGTCGGCGATCAAGGTTGGCGCGAGGTAGTGATCCGCTCGACCGGTGGACTGGTCGGATTGGTTCCGGAGGGCCTCGTCCTGCTGACGTCGGTTGCGTTTCTACTCGCCGCGGTTCAACTGACACGGCAACAGGTGCTGGTCCAGGAACTGCCCGCTGTCGAGGGACTCGCCAGGGTTGACGTGGTCTGCTTGGACAAGACCGGCACCCTCACCGTCGGAGACATTCAGTACGAAGACGTGCACGCCCTTGATGACACGACGGACGAGGAGATTCGCTCCGCGCTCGGTGCGCTCGCAGATGATGCGAACGCAAACGGCACGCTGAAGGCGGTCTCCGATGCGATCGGTCCGCCCGAGGGGTGGACCCGCTCGGCAACCGTGCCGTTCAATTCGGCGCGTAAGTGGAGTGCCGCATCGTTCAGCGGGCGCCTAACCTGGGTTCTCGGCGCGCCGGATGTGCTGCTGGCCGAGGACTCGCCAATCCGCGACCGAGTCACCGAACTCGCCCGTACCGGCCGACGGGTACTGCTGCTGGCCAGCAGCGCCGCGGCCGTGTTGGAGTCTCCCGAACTTCCGGACGACTTGCGGCCCCGCGCGCTGGTGACGTTGACCGAGCAGGTGCGGCCGGACGCCGCAGAGACGTTGCAGTATTTCGCCGATCAGGGCGTGACGTGCAAGGTCATTTCCGGGGACAACCCGCAGACGGTGGCCGCGATCGCCAAGACCGTGGGGCTTGAGGTCGATCTGGAGACCCTGGACGGGGTCGTTGACGCGCGCACTATCGGTACCGACCCCGATGAACTGCGCGAGATCGCGGATCGTACGACGGTGTTCGGACGGGTGTCGCCCGAGCAGAAGCGTGCGTTGGTGCAGGCATTGCAAGCCGACGGGCACGTGGTTGCGATGACCGGCGACGGAGTGAACGACGCGCTCGCGCTCAAGGACGCCGATATCGGCGTCGCGATGGGAAACGGCGCGCAGGCAACGAAATCAATCGCCCAACTCGTACTGCTCGACGGCCGGTTCTCGCACTTGCCCTCGGTGCTGGCCGAGGGGCGCCGGGTCATCGGCAACGTGGAACGCGTGGCGAACCTTTTCGTCGCGAAGAACGTGATGAGCCTGATCGCGATCCTCTCTGCAGCGGCGTTCGCGATGCCGTTCCCGTTCTTGCCGCGGCATCTGACCCTGGTGAGTGCAGTGACGATCGGAATTCCCGCATTCTTCCTCGCGCTCGGACCGAACAAGCGTCGATACGTACCAGGGTTCTTAAAACGCGTCCTGAGGTTCGCCGTGCCTGCCGGCGCGGTCGCCGGACTGGTAGTGCTCGCGTCGTACCTGTGGGCGAGTCAGTCGTACGGCGTACCAACCGGAGAGTTTGGCGAGCGGTGCGCGGTCACCGCTGATGCTGGCGGCATCACGCATATCGCCTGCTGGCAACCGGGCGCCGCAGCAACGGTGTCGCTATTGGTGGTGTTCTTCTGGATCTTGGTGGTGCTCGCTCGGCCATTCCGGGTATGGAAGGCGGCGTTGATCATCGCGATGATCGTGCTAGCAACACTGGCGTTCGCTATCCCGTTCGGTCGGGAATTCTTCAACTTCGACCTGCCGGCGGCGCTGTTCTGGCAGTCGCTGCTCGTGGGCCTACTCGGAGCTGTAGCCATCGAGATCATTTACCGGACGGCGCGCGATATGCGCGCCGCGGCCAACGCCTAGCGCCCTCGAATGGTGGGATGAGCATTGCGCCACCTACGACGGTGCGCGAGGCTTGGGCTACTCGAATCATCTCCCGTTCGAAGAACGCGAAGGAGCCCGCTATGGACCTGGGAATCGCTGGTAAGACGGCGCTGGTGTGCGCCTCGACCGCAGGGCTGGGTGCAGCGACCGGACGCGCGCTCGCTGCCGAAGGGGTGCGGGTCGTCTTCAGCGGACGTCGCAAAGAGTTGGCGACGCAGCAGGCCGAGCAGTACGCCGGCTGTGTGGGGATCGAGGCCGATCTGTCGACAGTCGAAGGCGCCAAGAACCTCGTGGAGGAAGCTGAAGCCGCTGTAGGCCAGATCGACATCCTGGTGCTGAACGGCCCGGGGCCGCGACCGGGCACCGCGACCTCCGTCGACACCGAGGATCTGCATCACGCGTTCGAGTCGCTGATGGTCGTCCAGCACGCGCTGGTCGAGGACTGCCTGCCGCACATGCGCGATCAAAAGTGGGGTCGAGTGCTGTCCATCGCCAGCAGCGGCGTAGTCGCACCGATCACCAGTCTCGCGCTGTCCAGCGTCGGGCGGATGGCACTTGCCGGTTACCTGAAGGCGCTCGCCAACGAGGTGTCCAAGGACGGCGTAACAGTGAATATGCTGCTGCCGGGGCGCATAGCGACCGACCGACTCAACTCCCTGGACGCCAAGCGCGCCGAAACGACCGGCATGACGCTCGAGGAGATCCAGCGTGAGGTTGCGCGGACCATTCCAGTCGGTCGATCCGGCGAACCCGACGAGTACGGCGCGGTCGCGGCGTTTCTGTGCAGCCAGCTCGCGTCGTACGTGACCGGCTCCGCCATCCGTTGCGACGGCGGGGCACACTCCGCGCTCTAATCCGAAAAGTTCCTCGCTCTGCCCCCTGTCTGAGGGGCGCAAGTTGGTGCTACTCTGGACGACGCACTTCGCAAGGGGTGCACATGGAAACTGAATCAGTGCGGCGCGGGTCACAGAACAAGTTCTTGCCAGCGCAGAACTCACCGAGTAGAGTTCATCAGGTTGCTCCCGACAGGGAGTAAACGGAAAACTTAAGCGGTAAGTGGCGCGGGACACAGCGAAAGCGGTTGACGGCGCGAAACACACTGAGTAATGTTTTCCGGGTTGCCTCCGGGGCCTGCTGGTTGTGGGTTGTGGGTGTGCGTCCGATCTTTGAGAACTCAACAGCGTACTTGAAAGTCAGTGCCAATTTTTTTATTGTCCTCGGGCAT